>CAVJHK010000057.1:6877-10609 GCA_963649295.1 Lachnospiraceae bacterium
CGGATTTTCGTTAGCCTCATCCGGAAATTCACTCGCACCCTCAGGATTTTCCTTAGCCTCATTCGGAAATTCACTCGCACCCTCAGGATTTTCACTTCCTTCCGCCGCCAATAGCACTTCAAAATTATCGGGTACAACCAAAGTATATGTATGAGTGATAAGTCTGTCTCCCGGCCTAAAGTCAGCCTTGTTTCCGTATGCGTCCGTGATTTTCAAGACAAAATCTTTTGAATATGTTTCGATTATGACTTCCTTTTTTGAGATTCCGTCGCTTTCCGTCACCGTTTCCGTTATGGTTTCGTTATTTTCGGGATCGATATTCTCACAGGTGACACAAAAAGATATGGGAAAAGTATATTTAAATCTGTATTTTTCTATAATTTCAATTTTGGGCGTCAAGGTCGGCAGAGGTGTCGCGGTAGGTATAGGCGTGACACTCCGAAAAAATTCTTCCTGTTTTTTTTCATAATTGTCAAGGAATTTTTTTCCATAAACAAGCAGTGCCGGTCCCATAAGAACCAGCATTGCAAGATAAATCATATATTTTTTTAAAAAAATCTTATTCATTCAATTGTTTAGTCGTTTTTTCGGTTTGTATGATTTTTGTTATTTTTGTCTTTCTTTTTAATATACTTCACCAGTGGTATTTCGGCAACAATAGCAATACCCGCCACAATAAGCATCCACTTGTTGTTTTGCACAAAATCCGTCTTTGAAATTTCGATTGCCGTATCCTTCACATCGATGCCGAACTGAATGATTTCGGGTAACGGTGTGGGTGTGGGCGTCGGTGTGGAAGTCGGTGTCGGTGTCGGCGTATTCGTGGGCGTGGGTGTGGGCGTCGGTGTGAAAGTCGGTGTCGGTGTATTTGTGGGAGTGGGAGTCGGTGACGGAATAAGCTTTAAATAATCCGTCGATACCCAGCCCTCTCCGACGCTTCCATCGTCAAGTACAACATTTTCCACTTTGGCCCAGTTCATGTTGTTGCCGCCCTTTACAAATACAGCAAAATCAAGCTTTGAGCCCTTGTTTAACATCGTAAGGATTTTTGAGCTCATCGTATATGATTCACGAACCAAAAGATGGTCGGTTTCCGTCACAACCATATATTCGCCTGCCTCATATTCAACGGCGGGCGCGGGTGTAGGCGTGCTGGTCGGAGCATAATTTGCAAGAAGAGTGGCATACTCCATCGCAATCCATCCCCATGTCTGGACATTGTTAAGTCCGTCGTTTGCTTCCGGCTGTTCGGTTACTGTCTCATTCCCCGAATTTGCGGAATTTGAAGACATAATATATCCCCAATGATGTCCGTTTTCGTTATATACAAAATCGCGGATGCTTACCCATGACCCTGCCGAAAGCTTTGAAACACTCTCCGACTCCGTGCTTGTATCCGCACGAAGATTCAAATATGATCCGTCATCAACCGTAACCATATAAATTCCGGGCAGATAATTTGTGGGCACGGGACTTGCGGTCGGTCTTTGCGATACCGACGGTGTGGGAGTCGGTGTAACGTTTTTTTGCAATACCGCAAGCTCCGTATTTTCAATCTTGCCATAAAAAGTCGTATAATAATTCTTATATACATACGCCCAGTTTATCGTATGATATTTGTTTGCGAAGGAGCGCCACGAAAGTGCCTGAACCTCGCTTACATAACAGCGTTTCCCCCAGTTGCAGTCAACCACATATATTTTGCCTGCCGTATAATCAACACCCAAAATAATTATGGAATGGTTATTATAATTGCATCTTACATGCGTTCCGGGATGAATCACATCCGCATAATCGGCAAACCATTTTTCGACATCTGCGGCTTCAAGGTCGTCTTCGCCCTCCGCCGGCTCCACACCTGGCAAATACGTAAACATATTTCTGTTTGAAATATTGTTTGCGCCAAACAATACCTGCTGAAAAAATATCGCATATCCCATACACTGTGTGGAACGCAAATCCACAAGTTCTCCTTCGATTGTAACATAGCGAAGACAGTTGCACGGGTCCGTAAGATTTCTTTCAACACACTGTATCTCCGGATGATTCGGGTGGCACTCGCATGCCGAGCCGTTTTTTGTAAAATAATTTCCCGGCCCGTAAAGCTCAAACGCATAATCGATTCTTTGCGAAATATACTTGTCAACACTGAATTGTTCGCCGTAGCTCATGCTTTCCGCATCCGGATCAAAAATATCCGCAGAAAGCGTCGTTGCGGCATAGACAGGAGACATTTTCAAAAAATTCGTGCATGTCAATATCTCAAAAAGCATTACCGTTATTAAAATTTTTGCTGTTGTACTTCTTTTTTTCATCTTCAAAATCAAACCGCTCAATAACTTTTTTTATTCATTTTTGTCACCAAAATATTTTAAAGCATATTTTAAGTTCCCAAATTTAAATCTTCCGAACAGTCTCTCACCGATAACGGCCGCACGTTTCAAGGCCGCATCACCTTCCTCATATAAGCGTGCCCTTTCAAGTGCTTCCTGTCTTTCCTGTTCTTCCTTTATGCGCCTTTGTTCGGCATAGGTCACAATACCGGTAAGAATATCGTTGTCGGTATCGGCTTCGGGATTTGGCGCACCCCCTTCAAAATATCCCGAGTCAAACACTTCTGCGTCTCCGTCCCCTAAGTACCTGCCGCACCATGTGTCCGCAATGACTGACTGCGCCATAGAATTAAGGAGATTAAATTCTCTTTCCGAAAGATTTTCAAACCCAAGTTCTATTGTAACATTTTCGGGATTATTTATACAGTGAAAATATGATTTTTTCACTTCCCATGTACCGTAGGTTTTTGACGAGTTAAAATAATAGCCTTCGTTTCCCGAATTCAGAATCGCATTCTCTGTGGCCTGTTTTAACATCTTGTGGACAAAATTCCCATATTCTCCGTCCTCATCATGTGTCACAATAACCTGCGCCTTAAAACGCCTTATACATTCCGTCACAAATTCGGTTACCTTGTCTTCCCCATAAAATTTTTCGGCCGTCGTTTCGTTTTTTAAAAGCTTATTGCGAAATTCACCGGTCACCGGATAATTTTTGATTCCGAGTGCCCAAAGCGCAGAAAGCTTTTCGTGTTCCTTTATTTCTTCATCAGTTGTGACATATTCGCAAAGATAAACCGCCTGTACCTCCGCCCGGTCAGCAATATCAAGAATCAAGCGCCCAAAATCAAGTGTTTCGTCCCCCGCATGTGCGATCAGCAAAAGCACATCCGCATTCTCAAGCGTATCTTCCCACCTTTCCACAAAATCGGGCATTTCTCCGTCCGTAATCAAATATATTTCTTTGATTCCGCAATCGGATAAGAAGGTTATGGAGCATGAAAAATCCTTTTTTTTAGGCAAATTGCTTTCGGATGCTTCTGTGCCTAAGCTTTCCTCATGGGTTACATTTTCGGATGCAGGGTTTTCTTTTGCTTCGGAGGTATCCTTGTCACCGCTCAAATCGATATATTCATGCAAAAACTTACCGGTATAAGAATTTATTTTATCGTTGATTGTAATTTCATAGCTTTCGGGAATTTTTCCCGCTTCCCAGATTATATAAATTCCGGAAATTTGGGCTTTGGATGTCAATTTAAAGCTGTCGCCCTTTGTTGCCGAAATTCCTGTTTTGATATTTTTGTCATGCAAAGCAGACAATGTCACATCAAAATCGGCATCGTTATCTGTATCTGTATCTGTATCTGTATCTGTATCTGTATCTGTATCTGTTTCTGTA
>CAVJHK010000058.1:0-435 GCA_963649295.1 Lachnospiraceae bacterium
TTCCCGTCTCAAAAAGAAAGAAATCACAATGGAGCTTGCCGTTGAAGCGATTCACGATTATATCGACGATACTTCATCCGGTAAACGTCCTCTCACCGTTCAGACAATAGTTGAAGTTGTGGCGGATCATTTTGAGCTTACTTCTCAAAATATCATTTCAAAAAATAAGTCCGCAAAGATTTCTTACGCAAGACATATTGCCGTTTATATTTGCCGAACCGAGCTCAACATGACCCAAAAAGACATCGGAGCAGCTTTCGGCGGAAGAGATCATGCAACAATAATAAACAGCATAAGCTATGTAGAAAAGAATTTGAAGACGGATCCGGGCTTAAGTGAGGATATCAATATTATAATTAAGAAGATAAATTCTTACAGGTAAAGTTATCCACATTATAAACATTTATCAACAATTTCCTATATAAAGCCTCTTAG
>CAVJHK010000058.1:563-10023 GCA_963649295.1 Lachnospiraceae bacterium
CCATTGAGATTAGGGCTTTTAAAACAGATTTCAACATTTTCACATCATCTATTACTATTACTAAAATAAAATTAAAAATATAAGGAGAACCGGCAATGAAAATCATCTGCAACAAATCGGATATTATGAACGGAGTAAATATTTCACTTCGTGCTGTTCCCGGAAAAACAACGATGCCAATACTTGACTGTATTGTAATAAGAGCAAATGCTCAAAATATCAAATTTATTACAAACGATATGGAGATTGCGATAGAGACGATTGTTGACGGTATTGTTGTTGATGAAGGAAGTGTTGCCATAAATGCAAAAATATTTGCGGAAATCGTTAGAAAGCTTCCCGACAGCACCATTACAATCGAAACAACAAATTATTATATGACAACCATTAAGTGCGAAAAGCTTGAATTTACCATTAGTACAAAGAGTGACGAAGAATTCCCCGCAATTCCTTATGTTGAAAAAAATGATGCGATTGTTATGTCCCAATTTTCTTTAAAGGAAATAATAAGACAGACGGTATTTTGTATTTCGGATAACGAGAGCCAAAAGCTTATGACGGGCGAATTGTTTGAAGTAAACGGCGACGAATTCAGAGTTGTTGCGCTTGACGGACACAGAGTTGCACTTCGCAAAATTCATTTAAAGGAAAAATATAAATATACCAAGGCAATAATTCCCGGAAAAACATTAAACGAAATAGTAAAAATTCTTTCAGGCGAATTAAACGACAACGTTTCGATTTATTTTACGGCAAATTATGTTTTGTTTGAATTCAAGAATACGATTGTGCTCTCCCGTCTCATCGAAGGCGAATATTATAAAATAAATCAAATGATTTCGGGAGAATACGAAACAAAATTAAAGGTTAACCGCAGGGAATTCACTGACAGTATCGACAGATCGACATTGCTTATACGTGAAACCGACAAAAAACCCATAATCCTTGACATTAAGGATTACAACATGAACCTTAAGGTAAATTCGCAAATAGGTTCAATGAACGAAGACGTCGAAATAAACAAAGAGGGAAAGGATATAGCAATCGGCTTTAATCCAAAGTTCTTGCTTGACGTCCTTCGTGTTATCGATGATGAAGAATTATATATATACATGACAAATTCAAAGGCGCCTTGCTTCATAAAAAACAACGACGACACGTATATATATCTTATTTTACCCATTAATTTCAATTCGATGAGGTAAAATTTTGATAACCGGGATTGCGAAAGCAGGTGCATTTGTTTCATGATGCACTCATATTTTTAGCAGAAAGACAGGAAAAAATGGAAGTTATTAATTTAAGGGAAGAATATATTAAGCTCGGACAGGCGCTTAAAGCTGCGGGACTTGTTGACAGCGGTGTTGATGCAAAATATGAAATTCTTGAAGGAAAAGTTTCGGTAAACGGGGAAGTTTCATTACAGCGCGGCAAAAAGCTTTATGACGGCGATATTGTAAGCTATAACGGCAAGGAAATAAAAATAAAAAAATGATCGTAGAAAAGCTGGAACTTAAAAACTTCAGAAATTACGAAAATTTATCGATTGATTTTTCGGATAACGTAAATATCATTTACGGTGATAATGCCCAAGGAAAAACAAACATAATCGAAGGAATATATTTGTGTTCCACAACAAGATCGCATAAGGGAAGCAAAGACCGTGACATGATAAAAATAGGCACCGGTGAGGCAAATCTCAAAATGTATCTTAAAAAGGACATGTTTAATTATAAATTTGAGATTGTCTTAAATAAAAATGCCAAGAAAAACATTTTTATCAACGGTACTCCCATAAAAAGAGCGGCTGATTTGTACGGTATTGCAAATATTGTTTTGTTTTCGCCGGAAGATTTAAACATGATAAAAAACGGACCGGCGGAACGGCGTAAGTTTATGGATGCGGAGCTTTGTCAAATAAACAGGCTTTATTTTAAGTATCTTGCAAAATACAACAAAATTCTGGATGAGAGAAACGAGCTTTTAAAAAAGATAAACGGAGATAATGAATCAGAAGACACTTTATTTGCATGGGATAGTCAATTGATTGAGGCGGGATCGTTTATTATAAAAGAACGCGAGAATTTTATTAATGATTTAAACGAAATAATTTGCGGAATTCATGGGCAAATTTCGGGCGGCAAAGAAAATTTGACGATAAAATATGTTCCGAATGTAAGCTATGACTCATTTTCAGAAACTCTCAAAAAAAATCTGAGCAGGGATTTATACAATAAAACAACATCCGTCGGACCTCACCGAGACGATATGGAATTTTATATAAAAGACAAAAATGTAAGAGTATACGGATCACAGGGTCAGCAGCGAACGGTTGCATTGTCCTTAAAACTTTCCGAAATAGAGCTTGTTAAGAAAAAAATCGGTGAAAATCCGATACTTTTGCTTGATGACGTTTTGTCGGAGCTTGACAGAACGAGGCAGCAGTCACTCCTAAATTTTATCGAAGGCATACAAACAATAATTACCTGTACCGGACTTGAAGAATTTGTTGGATACAGAATAAATCAAAATACACTTTTCAAAGTTAAAAACGGCGAAATAGAAAAAATATAACGGAGGAAACTATGAGCACCGAATATGGAGCCGATCAAATTCAAATACTGGAAGGACTTGAGGCTGTAAGAAGAAGACCCGGAATGTATATCGGAAGTACGTCGCTTCGCGGACTTCACCATCTTGTATATGAAATTGTGGACAATGCAATCGATGAGGCGTTGGCTGGATATTGCACTGAGATATTTGTTACGATTCATCAGGACAATTCCGTAACGGTAGTCGATAACGGACGAGGAATTCCTGTTGCAAAGAATTCAAAAAAGGGAATATCTTCTCTTGAAGTTGTATTTACCATACTCCATGCCGGTGGAAAATTCGGCGGCGGAGGATATAAGGTTTCCGGCGGACTTCACGGTGTGGGTGCATCCGTTGTAAATGCTCTTTCGGAATGGCTTGAAGTTGTAGTTGACCTTGACGGAAAAAAATATTTTCAGCGTTACGAGCGCGGAAAGGCTGTTGAATCCGTAAAAGAAATAGGTGATTCAGACAGAACAGGCACAACCGTTACATTTTTGCCCGATAAAGAAATTTTTGAAGATACTATATTTGATTTTGATACATTAAAGCAGCGTCTTCGTGAAATGGCTTTTCTCACAAAAGGCATAAAGATTACGTTTACGGACGAAAGAGAAGAAAATAAATCAGAGGTTTATCATTACGAAGGCGGTATCAAGGAATATGTTTCCTATCTCAATACCGGAAAAACTGTTCTCTATCCCAATGTTATTTATTGCGAAGGCACAAAAAAGGATGTTTATGTGGAAGTTGCAATGCAGCATAACAGCGGATATACGGAAGGCTGCTACAGTTTTGTAAACAACATAACGACACCCGAAGGCGGTACCCACTTTACCGGATTTAAAAATGCTCTTGTAAGTGTATGCAATGATTATGCTTTCAAGATGAAATATATCAAAAAAGAAGAAGACAAGCTTATCGGTGATGACATAAGAGAAGGTCTTACCGCAATTATCAGTATAAAAATCGAAGAGCCGCAATTTGAAGGTCAGACAAAGCAAAAACTCGGAAATTCTGTTGCGAGAGGTGCTGTTGAAAGCGTTGTTAAGGAAGCTCTCGAAATTTATTTTGAACAAAATCCCGATGTAGGAAAAATAATCTGCGAAAAGGCATCTCTTGCTCAAAAAGCGCGTGAAGCCGCACGCCGTGCAAAGGAAACAGCAAGAAAATCCGTGCTTGATGCGGGTGGACTTCCGGGAAAGCTTGCCGATTGCTCCGATAAAAATCCGGAACACTGTGAAATATACATAGTCGAGGGAAATTCCGCCGGCGGTTCGGCAAAGGAAGCAAGATCACGTGCAACGCAGGCGATACTTCCTCTTCGCGGTAAAATTTTGAACGTAGAAAAGGCAAGACTTGACAGAATACTTGAAAATGCCGAAATCCGTACGATGATAACCGCATTCGGCACAGGCATAGGCGATGATTTTGATATTTCAAAGCTTCGTTATCACAAGATAATAATAATGACGGATGCCGATGTCGACGGCGCACATATAGATACTCTCATGCTTACTTTCCTTTACAGGTTTATGCCTGAGCTTATAAAGCAGGGCTATGTTTATCTTGCGCAGCCGCCTCTTTACAAGATTGAGAAAAACAAAAAGGCATGGTATGCATATTCCGACGAGGAATTAAACAAAATTTTGATCGAAATCGGACGTGACGCAAACAACAGAATCCAGCGTTACAAAGGTCTCGGTGAAATGGACGCAACCCAGCTTTGGGAAACGACAATGGACCCTGAGCGCAGAATACTGCTTAAGGTTAATGTAAACGAAGAAACAAGCGGTGAGCTTGATGTAACATTTACCACACTTATGGGTGATGATGTTGAGCCGAGACGCAAATTTATCGAAGAAAATGCAAAATATGTTGAAAACCTTGATTATAATGCGTAATGATAAATTCTTTGTGAAAGTCGGTATGAAAAAAATCAGTTTATGCGGATATGTTTTAAAACACTTTTAAAAATCGGTATGTATGAAATGTATTTATGCGGATGTGATTTAAAGCATTTTTAAAAGTCGGTATGCAAAAATAAGTTTATGTGAATAGGATTTAAAATACTTTTAATGTTTTTGTGCCGTTGAACGGAATTATGAGGAAAATATGGATAATAATAATGATGAATTAAAATTTGATCAGGTGAAGGAAGTTGACTTAAAAAAGACGATGGAAACGTCATATGTCAACTATGCGATGTCTGTTATAGTCGCACGTGCGCTTCCTGATGCCAGAGACGGACTTAAGCCCGTACAGCGAAGAATACTTCATGCCATGAACGAACTCGGAAACGATCCCGACAAGCCGCACAGAAAATGCGCGCGTATTGTCGGTGATACAATGGGTAAATATCATCCGCACGGAGATACGTCGATTTACGGAGCACTCGTTTATCTCGCTCAAAGCTGGTCAACGCGCTATCCTTTGATTGACGGTCACGGAAACTTTGGTTCCGTTGATGGTGATGATCCTGCCGCAATGCGTTATACGGAAGCAAGACTTTCAAAAATTTCCGTTCAAATGCTTTCCGATATGGAAAAGAAAACGGTTGATTTTGTACCGAACTTTGATGAAACGGAATCGGAGCCGCTTGTTCTTCCCGCAAGATATCCGAACCTTCTTGTAAACGGCGCAACCGGTATTGCCGTAGGTATGGCAACAAATATCCCGCCGCACAACATGAGAGAATCGATAGACGCAGTAATTAAGCTTATCGACGATAAGATAAACAATATTACGACCTCGATTGACGATCTTATAGAAATAATTAAGGGACCCGATTTTCCGACGGGCGCATGTATTCTCGGCACAAAGGGAATTTCCGACGCATACAGAACCGGACGCGGCAAAATAAGAGTGAGAGCCGTCACAAATATCGAGCCCATGGCAAACGGCAAAAACAGAATCGTTGTCACGGAAATCCCTTATCTTGTCAACAAGGCAAGACTTGTTGAAAACATAGGTCAGCTTTCAAAAGAGAAAAAAATAGACGGAATTACCGAAATACGCGACGAATCAAGCCGTGAAGGCATGAGAATATGCGTTGAGCTTCGTCGTGACGTAAATCCGAATATCGTTTTGAATCAGCTTTTTAAGCATACACAGCTTCAGGATACGTTCGGCGTAATTATGCTTGCGCTTGTAAACAATGAGCCAAAAATCTTAAATCTTTTGCAGCTTTTGAATGTTTACTTAAAGCACCAGGAAGACGTTGTAACACGACGCACAAAATATGATCTTCAAAAAGCGGAGGAACGCGCTCATATAGTCAAGGGTCTGCTTATTGCCCTTGACAATATCGAAGAAGTTATAAGGATAATCAGAGGATCAAAGAGCGTTGCGATCGCAAAGGAAGAATTGCAGACAAGATTTTCGCTTACGGAGGTTCAGGCACAGGCTATTGTAGATATGCGTCTTCGTGCTCTCACGGGACTCGAACGTGAAAAGCTTGAGGCGGAATATGCGGATCTCTTAAAGAAAATTGATGAATTTAAGGCAATTCTCGGTGACGAAAAGCTTCTTTTAAATGTAATAAAGACGGAAATTACCGAAATAAAGGAAAAATTCGGCGACGACAGACGCACAAAGATAGAAATGAATGTTGATGAATTTGTTGACGAGGATCTTATTCCGAATGAAAACGAAGTTATCACAAAGAGCAATTTGGGATATATAAAGCGTATGGGACCCGAAAATTTCCAGAGCCAGAACAGAGGCGGCAAGGGAATAAAGGGAATGCAGACAATCGATAACGACTTTGTCGAAACGATGTTTACATGCACAACGCATCAGACGATTTTGTTCTTTACGAACAAGGGACGCGTTTATAAGAAAAAGGCTTACGAAATACCCGAATCCGGACGTACATCCAGGGGAACGGCAATGATTAACCTTATGCAGCTTATGCCGGACGAAAAAATCGTTGCAATGCTTCCTATATCAACAATCGATGACGAAAATCACATAATAATTGTCACAAAGCGCGGAATTATCAAGCGTACATGTCTTTCGGAATACAGCAATATTCTAAAAAAAGGCATACGTGCCGTAAATCTTCGTGAAGACGATGACATTGTCGATGTTAAGCTTTCGTATGGCACAAATGATATTATCCTTGTGTCAAAGAACGGTATGTGCACACGTTTCAGCGAGGAAGAAATACGTGTAAGCGGCAGATCGTCCATGGGCGTTAATGCAATGAATCTTGCGGATGATGATGAAATATTGTCGATGAATCTTGATTCCGACGGAGAATATTTGCTCATCGCATCCGAAAAAGGATACGGAAAGCTTACACCTGTTACCGAATTCGAACGCCATCACCGCGGCGGCAGGGGAGTTAAGTGTTACAAGGTTGTCGAAAAAACAGGAAATGTTGTCGGCATAAAGGCTGTTTCACTTAGTGAGGAGCTCCTTATTATCACAAACGACGGTGTCATGATAAGAATTCGCATAAGCGATATTTCCGTATACGGACGCAATGCATCGGGCGTAAGGCTCATAAGCTTTAAAAACGAAAATACTTATGTTTCGAGTATTTCGACGGTTACGCCGGAAGAGGAAGAGCCCGAAGAATTACATGAGGAATAAGTAAAGTATGGGTTACCGGTAATTTCCGGAAAAATATAATTTCCATAAACAGCTTGGAGAGTCTATGCGTGAAATTCATACAGACCAAATAATTTCAAACATAAAAGAAATGTGTATAAGTGCAAATCTTGAGTTGGCAGATGATGTCAGCTCAAGAATTTTATTTGCGGAAAAAGAAGAAAAAGCCGAATTACCGAAAAAAATCCTTAATGACCTGATTAAAAACATGGAAATTGCAAAAGAGGAAAGTATTCCCATCTGTCAGGATACGGGAATGGCTGTTGTTTTTTTGGAAGTGGGTCAGGATGTTCATATTATCGGGCAAAATCTTAGGGATGCGGTAAATGAAGGTGTAAGGCAGGGTTATACGGAAGGTTTTTTAAGAAAATCAGTTGTAAAAGACCCGTTAATCCGTGAAAACACCCGTGACAATACACCCGCCGTAATTCATACGGAAATTGTGCCGGGTGAAAACATAAAAATTACGCTTGCGCCAAAAGGTTTCGGCAGCGAAAATATGTCACGCGTGTGCATGCTCAAGCCGGCAGACGGAATAGAGGGGGTAAAGGGAGCAATACTTGATACCGTGAGAATTGCGGGTCCCAATTCCTGTCCGCCCGTTGTTGTAGGTGTGGGAATTGGCGGAACTTTCGAAAAATGTGCATTGCTTGCAAAAAAGGCGCTTACACGTACTCTCGGAACACACTCTCCCTATCCTCATATAGAAAAACTTGAAACAGAGCTTCTTGATGAAATAAATGCCCTAAATATCGGTCCCGGCGGATTTAAGGGAAAAACGACGGCACTCGGAATAAATATCGAGGTTTATCCGACTCATATAGCGGGACTTCCCGTTGCGATAAATATGTGTTGTCACGTAAACAGGCATGTTACGAGGGTTATATAAAATCCTGCAAAAAAAAACGACAGGATTTATCGATTTTTGACGGTATAAGAATATCAAAGGATAATACAATGGTTATTAAAAATATCGTTCTTCCGATTACAAAAGAAATTGCGTCCGGTCTCACAGCCGGAGAATATGTATATCTTACGGGCACGCTTTATTCCGCACGCGATGCCGCACACAAAAGAATGGCGGAGGCACTTTCAAAAAACGAGCCTCTTCCGTTTGATATAAAAGACGGGACTATTTATTATATGGGGCCGTCACCGGCAAGAAAAGGGCAGGTTATAGGTTCTGCGGGACCGACCACGTCTACGAGAATGGATAAATATACGCCCGCACTTCTTGATCTTGGGTTAACCGGAATGATAGGAAAAGGAAAAAGGTCGGATGCCGTAAAGGAAGGAATTAAGAAAAATCATGCGGTATATTTTGCTGCTGTCGGCGGTGCGGGTGCGCTTCTTTCAAAATGTATAAAGGAAGCTGAAATTATTGCATATCCGGAACTTGGGACGGAAGCGGTAATGAGGTTAAAAGTTGAGGATTTCCCGGTGGTTGTGGTTATCGACGATAAGGGAAACGACTTATATGAATAATTTTTGGATACTAGATTAGGAATTATAGTTTAGGAAATATAATTTTGGAATAATAGTTATGGGACGTATGCGATCCCAAATTCGTAAATAAAACAATTTATAGATTGACAACTTCCGCTTTCTTTGCTAAACTAACCATTGCGCGATTTGAGCGCACGAAAAAAACAATACCTTTGGTAGCGTTTTCGTACTTTTGGAGAAATACTCAAGAGGCCGAAGAGGCGCCCCTGCTAAGGGTGTAGGTCGGGCAACCGGCGCGAGGGTTCAAATCCCTCTTTCTCCGGACATTTAAGCCAACGTCAATGTAGACGTTGGCTGTTTTTTTTCTGTGCAGAAAGTCTTATGTACAGAAGCATTGTTTTATATAAACAAAATTGGGTCACTTATGATGCATGTTCATACGAAGAGAAAACATGGCACAAGCGATCACGCTTGGTGCGAGAGTTTCGAAAAATGAAATTCCATTTTTAAAAGATAATGAGTTATGAATAATCACGGATTATGCTGAAGTTGCTAAATATAAGCATTGATTGCGGCGTTTCTGCAGGTATTCAAATATGTTCGTTATTGTGTATATAGTTCGAACAATTTAAAAAAAATAAAAAATTATAAATTAGGGTATTGACAAAAGATTTATTTGGGATTAAAATAGCGCCCGCAACCGAGAAAAGCTTTATAAGTAAGGCTTAAAAAACTTTTTAAAAAAACTTAAAAAAAGTTGTTGACAAAGTTTTAAATCGGTGGTATCTTAACAAAGCTGCTTTAA
>CAVJHK010000059.1:0-9737 GCA_963649295.1 Lachnospiraceae bacterium
GAATAGCTGTAATCGGCGGCGGCGCTGCAGGAATGACCGCCGCAATTTTTGCAAAAAAAACATCTTCCGGTATTATGGTTACCGTATTTGAAGAAAAAGAAGTCCTCGGAAAAAAGATAAATGCGACCGGAAACGGAAAATGCAATTTTTCAAATATGTTAATGTCCGATAATTTTTACAGATCGGAAAATCCTTTATTTGTCGCTCCGATACTCAAAAAATTCGGTGTCGAAAATACAATACAATTTTTTGACGCAATCGGAATAAGCATTAAAAACAAAAATGGATATCTGTATCCTTATTCCGAAGAGGCGTCGTCCGTGTCAAATGCGCTTATCCTTACGTTAAAAGCGTTCAGTGTAAATATAATAAATGAAAAAGTGATTGACATAAAAAAAGAAAATAACATATTTAAAATAAAGACTCCCGAAAACACATATACGTTCGACAAAGTGATAATTTCCTGCGGAAGTTATGCAAATAAAAAGAATATAAATGAATTTAACGGATATAATATCATAAAAAATCTTGGACATAAAGTAACAACTCTTTCTCCGTCATTATGTCAAATAAGATGTTCCGACAAATTTTTTAAAACGATTAACGGTGTGAGAACAGAAGGCATAATCAAAATTTTTGAAAATAACAAAGAAATTGCCTGCGACAAAGGGGAACTTTTGTTTACAGACTACGGAATTTCGGGAATTCCGGCATTTCAGGTATCAAGATACTGTGCCGTTAAAAATCTTAAATTAACTGCAATAATTGATTTTTTGCCGGATAAGGATATTAATGAAGTAAAAGAAATTCTTTTAAAAAAACTTAAATTTAAAAACCGTACGGCGGAAGAAGCAATGTATGGACTTTTAAATCATAAGCTGAATTTTGTTTTGTTAAATTGTTCGGGGATTTTGCCTACAGAAAACGTAAAATATGCATTTACTGATGAAAATATAAATCGGCTTTCCGAAAATATAAAAGCATTTAGGTGCCAAATAACCGGCACAAACGGACCGGAATTTGCTCAGGTTATTGCGGGCGGAGCAGACACACGATTTATTGATAACGAAACGCTTGAATCAAAACTTGTTCCCGGGCTTTATTTTGCCGGCGAAATCATGGACGTTGACGGAATATGCGGCGGATACAATCTTCAATGGGCATGGAGCACGGGATATATTGCGGGAACAAACGCCGCACGATAAAAATTATGATAAATTTGCAGATAAAACAAAAAATAAAACATACGGACAAAGACATAATAAAATCAATCGAACATGAATTAAAACTAAACCGGTCGGATTTTAATTATGAAATAAAAAAACGTTCACTTGACGCAAGGGACAAAAAAAATATTTTTTGGCTTTATACCGTTTTTGTTTCTTTAAAAGACAAAAAGCTTGAAGAAAAAATGATTCATTTTTCAAAAGGAAAAATCACAAAAGCGGAAGAAAAAAAATATATGCCTGTAATTTCGGGTACCGAAACATTAATAACGCGTCCTGTTGTAATAGGGACCGGTCCCGCCGGACTTTTTGCGGCATATTTGCTCACGGAATACGGATATTCTCCGATTATTCTGGAACGCGGAGAAGATGTCGAAAAAAGAGCGATTTCCGTGCAAAAATTCTGGGATACGGGCATTTTAAACGAAAATTCGAATGTACAATTCGGCGAAGGCGGTGCAGGCACCTTTTCCGACGGCAAATTAAATACGGGCGTAAAGGACGCAGGCGGCAAAATAGGCTTTGTGCTTGACACATTTGTAAAATTCGGTGCCGCACCCGATATAAAATATTCAAACAAGCCTCATATAGGAACGGATGTTTTAAAAATCGTAATAAAAAACATGCGTGAATATATGATAAAAAAAGGCGCCGAAATTCATTTTAATTCGTGTGTCACGGATATTGTTGAAGAAAGCGGCCATATAAAAGGAGTTATCGTAAACAATAAAGATTTTGTTGAATCCGAAAACGTTATATTTGCGATAGGTCACAGTGCAAGAGATACGTTTAAAATGCTTATGGGGCACAATATCAAAATTACACAGAAAGCATTTGCCATAGGTCTCAGAATCGAACACCTGCAGGAAAAAATCGGCTTTTCGCAATACGGTGACGCATATAAACTGCTTCCGCCCGCAGACTATAAGCTTACGCATACGGCACGCGACAAACGAGGCGTATATTCCTTTTGCATGTGTCCCGGCGGCTTTGTGGTTAATGCTTCTTCCGAAATCGGAAGAACATGCGTAAACGGAATGAGTAACCGTGACCGTAACGAAAAAAATGCAAATTCTGCAATTGTTGTACAAATAAATCCCACGGATTTTGATCCCGCAAATACAGGTGATCCGTTACTTGGGATCAAATTTCAGCAAAAGCTTGAAGAAAATTGTTATTTACTTACGGGCGGCAAAATTCCGGTTCAAAGATTTGAAGATTTTAAATTGGGAAGAAAAACCAAAGAATTCGGAGAAGTTATCCCAAATTCCAAGGGAATGTATGAAAAAAGCGATTTGTCGCTTATCTTGCCCAAATTTGTAAAAGAAGATATAATAGAGGGTGTAGAGGCATTCGAAAACAAAATCCGCGGATTTTCGGACGGAGACAGTATACTTTCCGGAATAGAAGGCAGAACATCGGCGCCCGTAAGAATTACAAGATCCGATTTTTTAGAAGCAAACATAAAAGGACTTTATCCCACGGGTGAAGGCGCAGGATATGCCGGCGGAATCACAAGCGCCGCCGTTGACGGAATAAAGGTTTTTGAAGCGATAGCGGCAAAATATAAACCTTTCGGAGGAAATTAAAGATGCAGGTACGAGCATCACTTAAAGATAAAAAAAGGATAGTGATAAAGGTGGGAAGCTCCACAATCACTTATCCCGAAAACGGAACAATAAATTATTCAAAGCTTGAAAAGCTTGTAAGAATCATATGTGATTTGCATAATTCCGGGCGCGACGTTGTACTTGTAAGCTCCGGCGCAATAGCGGTCGGGCGTCATGCAATAGGCTTAAAGGAAAAACCAAAAACATTATCCCGTAAACAGGCATGTGCGGCAATAGGCCAGGCGGCTCTCATGACCGTATATACAAAGCTTTTTTCGGAATACAATTCAAATTGTGCTCAGATACTTCTCACAAAATATACTTTTATGCATGACGAATCATACGAAGACGCAACAAATACAATCAATGAGCTTTTTAATATGGGTGTTATTCCGATTGTAAACGAAAACGATACGGTTTCGACGGATGAAATAAAGATAGGTGACAACGACTCTTTGTCGGCAATGGTTGCGGCAACGGCAAATGCCGATCTGTTGATACTGTTATCCGACATTGACGGGCTTTTCACGGACGATCCCCGCAAAAACAAAGATGCCACACTTGTAGAATGTGTTGAAAAGCTGGATAATCGCATTATCGACATGGCACATGACTCCGTTTCAAATGTGGGAACGGGCGGAATGATTACAAAAATCCACGCGGCAGAAATTGCAACAAAAGCAGGCGCAGACATGATTATCATAAACGGTGACGATCCGGAAAATATAAGAAAAGCAATCGCAGGTGAAACAATAGGAACGCTCTTTATTGCAAACAAAGACGATTCCTTTGATATAAGAAACATATAATCAAGTAAGTTAATATTTACTTATACGGAAATTAAATCTTATTAACCCTGTTTAATTTTTCATTAAAAAGGAGGTCATATTATGTCAGATTACATTTTAAACATCGGAAAAAGAGCAAGAGAAGCATCAAAAACGGTACGTACGCTTAAAACAGACAAAAAGAATAAGATACTTACGGAAGCCGCCGAAGAAATTCGTGCAAATTCCGAAAATATTTTAAAAGCAAACGCTAAAGATCTTCAAAATGCCAAAGCAAACGGCATGAGCGACGCTCTTCTTGACCGCCTTAAGATTAGCGAAAAGCGTATTAATGATATGGCGGAAGGGCTGATTACGGTTGCGGGCTTAAATGATCCCGTAGGTGAGGTTCTTTCAATGACACTTCGCCCAAACGGACTTCAAATAGGTAAAAAGCGTGTACCTCTCGGTATTATCGCGATGATCTACGAATCGCGTCCGAATGTGACCGTTGACGCCTTCGGACTCTGCTTTAAATCCGGGAATGTATGTATATTGCGCGGCGGCTCGGACGCAATCAATACAAACAAGGTGCTTTCTGATATTTTGAGAAAGGTTTTAAAAAACAATTCCGTTCCTGAAGACGCATGTATCTTTATTGAACAAACAAGCCGTGAATACGTTGATGAATTGCTGACTTTAAACGCTTATATCGACGTAATAATTCCGCGTGGCGGAGCGGGTCTAATAAAAAATGTTGTTCAAAAAGCAACCGTTCCCGTAATCCAAACAGGTGTCGGAAACTGTCATATCTATGTAGACAAGCTGATTGACGAAAATATGGCTCTTTCCATCATAGAAAATGCCAAAACACAGCGTTACGGAACGTGCAACACATGTGAATCGCTTGTAATTCATTCGGAAGTTGCCGAAAGCATAATTCCAAAGATTTATGATATGCTTACCGTAAAGCACGGCGTGGAAATTCGCGGTGACGAAAGTGCACGCAAAATTGTTCCGGAAATTGTCCCGGCAACGGAAGAAGATTATTATACGGAATATCTTGACAAAATCGTATCTTTAAAGGTTGTTGAGCATATCCCCGAAGCAATCGATTTTATCAATATCCATTCAACGGGACATTCGGAAGCTATTATTACAAAAAATTACAACCATGCCATGAGATTTTTGAACGAAATCGATTCGGCCGCGGTTTATGTAAACGCCTCAACAAGATTTACGGACGGTGCCGAATTCGGATATGGAGCCGAAATCGGAATTTCCACGCAAAAATTGCATGCAAGAGGGCCTTTGGGGCTCAATGAACTCACAACAATAAAATATATAATATTCGGAACGGGTCAAATCAGAGAATAATGGAAGATTTAATATCAAACGAAGCAAAAACACAGCTTATATATATCGAAAAATTAAAGGATTGGTTTAAGGCGGAATGTGAGAGAGCAAACCGTATACTCACATATCACATTCAAACATTCGGTTGTCAGATGAATGCCAAGGATTCGGAAAAGCTCTCCGGAATCCTCAAAAAAATCGGATATGTCGAAAGCCCCTCAGAAGACGCCGATTTTGTAATTTACAACACATGCACGGTAAGAGAAAATGCAAATACGAGAGTTTACGGGCGTATCGGATATTTAGGCACCTTAAAAGCCAAAAATCCTTTTATGAAAATCGCTCTTTGCGGATGCATGATGCAGGAATCGCATGTTGTGGAAAAGATCAAACAGTCCTACAGATTTGTCGATCTGGTATTTGGAACATACAATATTTATAAACTTGCGGAGCTTATTTATAAGCAAATAAACGAAAATAAAAAAATGCTTGTGGAAATTCTCGACAAATCCGACAAAATCGTCGAAGACCTTCCGAGCAGTCATAAATATAATTTTAAAGCCGGCATAAATATCATGTACGGATGCGACAACTTTTGCTCTTATTGCATTGTTCCCTATGTGAGAGGAAGAGAAAAAAGCAGAAATCCGAAAGACATTATACGTGAGGCAGAAGAATTAAGCGCACAGGGAATTACCGAAATAATGCTTCTCGGACAAAATGTAAATTCTTACGGAAAAGGACTTGACATTCCATGCACATTTTCGGAGCTCTTAAGAGAAATATGCAAGATTGACGGAATAAAAAGAGTGCGTTTTATGACACCGCATCCAAAGGATTTTTCGGATGAATTAATTAAAGCAATAAAAGAAGAACCAAAAATTTGCCGCCATATCCATTTGCCGCTTCAATCGGGAAGTACCGAAATTCTAAAAAAGATGAACCGTAAATATACGAAAGAGCAATATCTTACTCTTGTAGAAAGGATACGAAAAGAGGTTCCTTCGGTTTCACTTACAACGGATATCATTGTAGGATTCCCGGGAGAAACGGAAGAAGATTTTCTTGAAACGATTGACGTCGTAAAAAAATGCAGATATGATTCCGCATTTACTTTTATTTATTCAAAGAGAACGGGAACGGTTGCGGCAACATATACGAACACGGTTCCGGATGATGTAATAAAAGACAGATTTGAGCGACTTCTTGCGGTTTGCAAGGCTGTATCCGAAGAAAATATGAATAAGCTCACCGGAAGTACCGCAGAGGTACTTGTCGAAGGACACGATGAAGTAAATCCCGAAATTTTGACAGGCCGTCTTTCAAACAACATACTTGTGCATTTTGTGGGAGACGATGCACTTATCGGAAAATATATCGATGTGGAGCTTACAGAATGTAAGGGATTTTATTTTATGGGAAAAACAATTTAATTTTTAAACTGACCGGCTGCCGGACGAATAAAAATTTAGTTTTTTTTCGTTCGGCGGCTTTTTTATTTGGTGATACTTGACATATTTTTCCTAAAACTATATAATAATTTTGTTTGAGTTGCATTTGTGAACAAAAATTGTTTGATCATAAATGTGCACAATAAAACAAAATATTGGAGGTGTTTCCGAATGGTAATTTATTTTATTGTCGGAGCAGTCTCTTTTGCAATCGCTTTTGCAATCGGTGCAATCATATTTTGGAATGCCGGCATTGCCGATCACGTCAAAAAATACGAAAGCAAAGTAGGTTCGGCAGAAGAAAGGTCAAAACAAATCCTTGACGATGCCGAAAAGCAGGCCGAAGAAAAGAAGCGTGTTGCACTTCTCGAAGCGAAGGAAGAAAATCTCAGAGCAAAGAATGAATGCGAAAGAGAAAACAAAGAACGCAGAGCAGAAGTTCAACGCTACGAAAAGCGCGTAATCGCAAAAGAGGAAGCAATTGACAAGAAAACGGAAGCATTGGAAAAACGGGATCAGAGGATGGCTCAAAAAGAAGCCGAGCTTGACCGCACACGTGCTGAGGTCGCAGCCGCACGCGAAGAGCAGCTTAAAGAGCTTGAAAAGATCTCGGGTCTTACCTCCGAACAAGCTAAGGAATATCTGTTTAAATCAGTTGAAGATGAAGTTAAACATGAGACAGCCGTTATGATAAAGGATCTTGAGGCCAAGGCTAAGGATGAAGCCGATAAAAAAGCCAAAGATATTATCGTTACAGCAATTCAGCGCTGTGCTGCCGATCATGTTGCCGAATCGACAATTTCTGTGGTACAGCTTCCCAATGACGATATGAAGGGCAGAATAATAGGTCGTGAAGGCCGAAATATTCGCACGCTCGAGACAATGACAGGTGTAGAATTGATTATCGACGACACACCCGAAGCCGTTGTACTTTCGTGTTTTGATCCCATTCGCCGTGAGGTTGCCCGTATCGCACTTGAAAGATTGATTGCTGACGGGCGTATCCATCCTGCAAAAATTGAAGAGATGGTAGAAAAGGCCCAAAAAGAAGTTGAAGTAATGATCAGAGAAGAAGGCGAAAATGCCGCTCTTGAATGCGGTGTTCACGGCCTTCACCCCGAACTTATCAAACTCCTTGGCAGAATGAAGTTCCGTACAAGTTACGGTCAAAACGCATTAAAGCATTCTACCGAAGTCGCAAACCTTGCGGGTCTCTTGGCATCGGAAATCGGTATCGACGTTAAGACGGCAAAACGTGCCGGACTTTTGCATGATATCGGCAAATCGATTGACCACGAGCAGGAAGGCACGCATGTACAGCTTGGCGCAGAGCTTTGCCGCAAATACAAAGAAAACGCCACAATTGTTAATGCGGTTGAAGCTCACCACGGTGATGTTGAGCCGCAATCTCTTGTTGCCCTTATCGTTCAGGCTGCGGATACCATTTCCGCCGCGCGTCCGGGTGCAAGAAGAGAAACATTAGAAACCTATACACAACGTCTCAAACAATTAGAAGATATTTCCAACAGCTTCAAGGGAGTTGAAAAATCCTTTGCAATTCAGGCCGGCCGAGAGGTCAGAGTCATGGTCGTTCCGGAGCAGATAAATGACGATGATATGGTCATACTTGCAAGAGATCTTTCAAAGAAGATTGAAGCGGAGCTTGAATATCCGGGTCAGATTAAAGTCAATGTAATCCGTGAATCAAGAGCAATCGACTATGCAAAATAGTTGATCAAAAAATTAAAATGATTAAAGAAAGACATCTTAAAGGCAAAAACTTTAAGATGTCTTTTTTTGGCAAAAATTTTGCTGACAAATTTTACTGATATATTTTACTGACATATTTTGCGGACATATAAGCTATTTATAAAATCATTTATAAGTAAAAACAATTTTTTTACATTAAAAATTATCTTGCAAAAGTAATCAAAAAGGAATATAGTATCACGAGTGTATTTTTGTATACAATTATTACCTAAAACAATAGGAGAATAAATATGTCACTTGAATTATCAAAAAAAGGAATGGCTGTAAAGCCTTCGTCTACGCTTGCAATTACTGCGCGCGCAAAGGAGCTTAAGTCAAAAGGAATCGATATTGTCGGCTTCGGAGCCGGTGAACCCGATTTTAAGACCCCCGAAAATATCTGTGCCGCGGCAAAAAAAGCCATCGATATGGGGCAGACCAAATATACGGCCGCAGCGGGCACTATTGAGCTTCGTACCGCTATTTCAAAAAAATTCAGGGAATTCAATCATATAAATTATGAGCCTTCTCAAATTGTTGTAAGCAACGGCGGAAAGCATGCGCTCACAAATATTTTTGAGGCGATAATAAATCCGGGCGACGAAGTGATAATTCCTGCGCCTTTTTGGCTCAGCTACCCCGAAATGGTAAAGCTCTCGGACGGTGTTCCGGTAATTGTTTATTGTACGGAAGAAGATAATTACAAAATTACACCCGAAAAATTGCAAAAGGCGATAACAGATAAAACAAAGGCTCTTATTTTAAATTCTCCTAACAATCCGACAGGTGTAATATATACAAGAGAAGAGCTCTTAGCTATTTCAGAAGTCGTAATCAAAAATAATATTTATGTTGTTGCCGATGAAATGTATGAGATGCTTGTTTATGACAACAATGAATTTGTTTCGATAGCTTCGTTGAACGACGAAATTTATAAGCGAACAATTACATGCTCGGGAATGTCCAAAAGCTATTCAATGACAGGCTGGAGAATGGGATATACGGGAGCTCCCGCAGAAATCGCACGGATTATGGCGTCCATTCAGAGCCACCAGGCATCAAATCCCAACTCTATTGCACAGGCTGCGGCTCTTGAAGCGCTTACGGGTCCACAGGATTCCGTATACGAAATGCGAAAAGAATTTGACAGACGACGTAAATACATGTTTGAACGTGTGTCGGCAATGCCTTATGTATCTACAGTCAAACCGACCGGTGCTTTTTATATGTTTGTGAATTTGTCGGATGCATTAAATATGACATATAAAGGCGAAAAGATAGGAGATGCCGCCACCGCCGCAAAAATTTTGATAGAAGATTACAACACGGCGGTAATTCCCTGTGCCGATTTCGGTGCCCCCAAAAATATCCGTCTTTCGTATGCAATTTCGATAGAAGATATCGAAAAAGGTCTTGACAGAACAGAAAAATTTTTGAAGGATTTAAAATAGTTTAACAAAAAGCTTCCGGAGATATAATCCCGGAAGTTTTTTATTTAAATAACACATTTTATTTAATTTTGAGTATAATCGGCAGTTACATTTCCATACGAATCGCAATCCATTATGATAGTGTATA
>CAVJHK010000060.1:0-9134 GCA_963649295.1 Lachnospiraceae bacterium
AATAAGCCAAAACGGAAGGAATTTTTATTTTTTATTTTATGTACATTGCATCTCCGAAGCTAAAAAATCTGTACTCTTCCTTTACCGCTTCCCTGTATGCGTTAAGCACATGTTCTCTTCCCGCAAGTGCCGATACAAGCATAATAAGCGTGGATTCGGGCAAATGAAAATTTGTAATAAGTGCGTCAAGCACCTTAAATTTGTATCCCGGGTAAATAAAGATTTGTGTATCGCCGCTCTTTGCAAGCACGTGTCCCGTCTCATCCGCAGCCGATTCAACCGTACGGCATGACGTTGTTCCGACGCATATGACGCGTCCGCCGTTATCGATTGTGTCATTTATCTTTTTGGCTTCTTCGGGAAGCACAATATAAGACTCAGTATGCATGTTGTGGTCAAGGATATTTTCTTCCTTTACGGGGCGAAACGTCCCAAGTCCGACATGAAGCGTCACACGTGCAATTTTTACACCTTTTTGTTCGATTTTTTCAAGAAGCTCATTTGTAAAATGAAGACCTGCCGTAGGTGCTGCGGCAGATCCTTCATTTTTGGCATAAACCGTCTGATATCTGTTTTTGTCCTTAAGTTTGTGGGTAATATACGGAGGCAGAGGCATTTCGCCGAGCGCATCAAGTACTTCTTCAAATATTCCGTCATATTCAAACCTGACCATTCTGTTGCCGTCGGGAAGACATTCCAAAATCTCACACTTTAAAATTCCGTCTCCGAATTCGACTCTTGCGCCTTTCCTAAGCTTTTTTCCGGGCCGCACAATCGTTTCCCACACGTCTCCCGCATGGCGCTTCAAAAGAAGCACCTCAACTTTTGCCGTGCATTTGTTGCCGTTTTGCTCTCCCGTCTTTACACCGATGAGACGCGCCGGAATAACTTTTGTGTCGTTTATCACAAGACAATCTCCGGGATTTATGTAATCCGCAATATCCGTAAAATGCCTGTGACATATTTCACCCGTTTCCTTGTCAAGCACCATAAGTCTCGACGAACTTCTGTCGGGAAGCGGATCCTGAGCTATAAGACGCTCGGGGAGTTCATAAAAATAATCCGATTTTAATAATTTTTCTTCCATTTTCTTTTGCCTTTTGTCCTGTCTTTAATACAATTGTCAATAACATACCATTTACGGCACGAGCTTTTTAATCCGTGCAAGTCTTTTTGACAATCCGTATCATATTTTTATTTTCCGTAACTTCGCAGTCAATTATAACGGGGACGTCCGACTGCATCGCCTCGTCAATCGCATTTTCGAGTTCCCCGATATTTTTTACCTTAAACCCTTTTGCATGCATGCTTTTTGCCAAAAGAACATAATCGATTGCGTCTTCCAAATCCGTACACGAATGTCTTCCGTCACAATATTCGTCCTGCAAATCCCGCACAAGCCCAAGCGAATGATTGTTGAACACAAAAACAATAATCGGTGTCTTATAACGCACTGCGGTCAAAATTTCATTCATATTCATACGAAAGCATCCGTCTCCCGCAATATCGATTACGGTTTTATCGGGATTTGCGAGCTTCGCACCGATCGCCGCGCCGAGTCCGTAGCCCATCGTTCCGAGTCCGCCGGAGGTAATAAGCGTTCTCGGATTCATAAAGCAATAATTTGAAACGGCTGTCATTTGGTGTCTTCCGACCTCAGTTACCACTATTGCGTTTTCGTTTATTTTTTTATTGATCGTACGAACAATACTTTCTTCCGTAAAATCCGAATTTTTGCTTTCTTCCTTTACTGCTCCCGTACGCCAAAGCTTTCTTTCCTTAACCTTAATTTCGGGAAGCAATGCGGAAAGCGCTTTTTTCGCATCTCCTACAATACTTACATCCGAATGGGCATTTTTGTTTATTTCGGCATAATCGACATCGATATGTATTATCTTCTTTTCTTTTAATATTTCCGAAAGTCCGTGCATCGCCCTGTCCGAAAACCTGACACCGATTGCAATTAAGAGATCCGAATCAAAAACCGCTTTTTTTGCCTCGTCCGTTCCAAAAATTCCAAGCATTCCGAGGTATTTTTTATCATTTTCGGGAAATATACCCTTTCCCATAAGCGAATCGGCAACAGGCGCATTTAAGACATCTATAAGCGCCCGCACTTCTTTATATGCTCCCGAAATAACCGCACCGCCGCCGACATAAACAAGCGGCTTCTTTGAAGAATTTATAAGCTTTGCGGCATTTTTTATGTCTTCTTCCGAAAAGACATGCGATTTCTTTTGTGATCCCAAAACAAAATGTTCCGTATCGCATTCCGCCGAAATCGCATCCGTTGTAATATCTATTAAAACAGGCCCCGGTCTGCCTTTTTTTGCAATTTCAAATGCACGTTTTACCGTTTCCCGAAGATACCTTACGTCTTTTACAATAAAATTTTGCTTTGTGATAGGCATTGTGATTCCGAATATGTCAACCTCCTGAAAGGAATCTTTCCCAAGTAACTTCGTTGATACGTTTCCCGTTATTGCAACAATCGGAACGGAATCCATATATGCTGTCGCGATTCCTGTCACAATATTGGTTGCTCCGGGGCCGCTTGTCGCAATGCATACACCCACACGTCCCGAACTTCTTGCATATCCGTCAGCGGCATGCACGGCTCCCTGCTCGTGCGACGTAAGTATATGCCTGATTTCGGGATGCTTATAAAGTGCATCGTAAATTTCAAGCACGGAGCTTCCCGGATACCCAAACACCGTATCAACATTTTCTTCAATTAATGTTTTTATAAGAATTTCCGCGCCCTTCATTTTTTCTCCGAATCAATTTGATATATTTGAATAAAAATTTCAAAATTTCTTTTGCAAAAGCTTTTGCATTAAATACAGTATCTTTTACCTCTTGCATCATTTTATTAAGCAACGATTATATCAGAAACAGTCAAAAAATCAACATATATAAAGCGCCGGCATTTATGTATATTCAACAGATAAACACCGGATGTTCATGTATACCGGCAAATAAATGCCAAGCTTTCACATATACAATCAAGCAAACGCCGACCGACCATATATACGGGCATACAAAATTCAGTCTTTCATACATACAGATACGATTTTTTACAATCTGTCTGACACACTTTCAAAGCTCTCCCCAAAATAAATTCAGATTCATTTTTGCCTTAAAAGTTGTCTGAATTTTTTTGAAAATTCAGACAATAGTTCTTCAAATGAATTTGCATTTTCCCGTTGACTTTTGTGCCTTTTCGTTGTAATATATCACTCGTGTTAAGGAAACAGTCCGAAACACATTAAGAAATGCGCGAGTGGCTCAGTTGGTGGAGCGCGACCTTGCCAAGGTCGAGGCCGCGGGTTCGAGTCCCGTCTCGCGCTCTTTTTTTTTATATTTTTTGAAGTTTTAACTCTTCTCTACGCTTTACTTATTTTTGATTTTTAACATTTTCTCCGCATTTTACTCTTGCCATTTTCTCCGCATTTTACTCTTGTTGCTTAAAATTCTTCTCCCCACTTTATTTTCTTTGCGGCTTTATAATATTCTTTATCTTTTCCCGTTATCTTAACTTCTTTTGTTCCGTTCTCCGTACAAAGCTTTAATGTAACAAATCCTTTATGAATGTTCGGATGTCTTATCACTCTTCCTTTTTTTGTAAAATCCTGTTCTTCTTTTGACATATCCGGTTCATTTTGCAGTATATCAAATTCGCCTTTTTTTGCACCTGTTTTTTCCTTTGAAACCGCTATATACATAAATTTTTCGTCTTCAAATGATGCGTCTCCCGACTTTACATATTTTTGCAATTTTGTTCTTGAAATCCTGCACGAAAAATGACACCAGTCATCCTGAATCAAATCGCATTTCTTATTATTTTTACAAGGTGCAAGTATTGTACATCCGAGACTCAAATAAAAATCACGTGCAGAAATTATATTTTTGAATCCCTCCTTTGATCCGGGTTCAACAATCAAAATATATTTTTCGGATACATCAAAAAGTTTTCTTAAAAAACATTTTTTTGCCTTTTCATTAAGCTCATTCATCACATATGAGGCCGCAACAAGCTCAGCTTTTTCACATTCAAAATTGCACGCATCCGCCTTTATCCACGCAGCATTCTTTAATATATCGTTTGATTTTTCGGCGAGAAGCTTTCCAACCTTTATCATATTTTCTTCACGTTCAACAAGCGTCACATGTTCCAAATCAAAAATATCACCGATAGCAAAAGAGCAGGCTCCCGTGCCCGCTCCCACATCTATGAGACTTTTTATTTTTATGCCTTTTTTTAAAAATGCCGCATAAACGGCACTGCTTACAGCCGCATAGGTTCCGGGCATTCTTGAAATCGCATATGAAAGCACTTCTTTTTCGCTTTTCACAATTCCTTTCCCGTCTTTAGCCTCATTATATTTCATATGAACATCGGATGCGCTTTTTTTAAGCTCCGAAATGTTTGATTTTGATGCAAGTTCTTCAATTACGTTCGTAAGTTCAGCCGGTATTTCCATATTATTCCTCAAATTCCACCGTTAAATAAAAGCCTCTGTCCGTTTCCTTGATGTCAGCAATCCGTCCTTTTGTTATGACCTGTCCGTTCCTGTCCAAAAGTCTTTCCGACAATTGCAAATTGCCGCTCATAGCAACGGCCGGTTCAACAACATAATAAAATACCGAGTTCGGAAGTGAGCCTTCCCTTATATCCATAATGTCGCCCACTTTCACAAGTCCCGGGCGTTCCATTTTAAACGTATCTATTGTTCTCATATCAAATCTCCGATCAGTCCAAAATTAAATTTCCGTTCATTCCCATATTAATCGCCGGTCGTTCACATATTGCATCTCCGATCACATATATTTTGTAACGGCAATTTGTTTTCCGTCCTTATAATATATTCTCGGAACACGCTTTGAAATGTCGCATACAACCTCATAATGAAAAGAATTTCCGACAGTTTTACCGATTTCCTCGGCAGTTATTGATTCGTCTCCGTCTTTTCCGATTAACGTCACTTTGTCATAGACATGCACGTCCGGCACATCCGTAACATCCGCCATGCATTGGTCCATACAGATGCGTCCGAGTATGTGGCAGCTTTTTCCTTTGATAAGGACTCTTCCCTTATTTGAAAGTCCTCTCGGATAGCCGTCGCCATAACCTATGGGAATTGTTGCAATTTTCATGTCCCTGTCACATACATAAGTGCTTGAATATCCTATTCCGGTACCTTTTTTAACCGTTTTTACCATTGATACATGCGCCACAAGTTCCATCACCCTTTGAACCGGACATCTTGATTTTGTGACATCGTCGGTCGGATACATCCCATAGGTTGTTATTCCAAATCTCACCATATCCATTGCCGCGCCCTTAATATCCGTTACTCCCGCGCTGTTTGATACGTGCTTTACGGGTATTTGGATGCCGTTTTCGGAAAGCAGACTCACAAAATCATTGTATTTTTTCAGCTGCACGTAAGCGGACTTTTTATCATTCATGTCGGCGCCGAAAAAATGCGTAAACATTCCTTCTATGGTTACATTCTCAAGCTTTGATATTTTAATAATATCCTTTAAACTGTTTTCCTTTTGTTCATCCGTATCGCAAAGATATCCGATACGGCTCATTCCCGTATCAAGCTTTATATGTATTATCGCTTTTTTGTTTAATTCTTTTGCGATCAAGTCATATTTTTTAACCGTTTCAAAATCAAATGCCGCAAGCGTAATATCATTTTCTATTGCTTCCTTGGCATTTTCCGAAAATGTGTAACCAAGCACCAAAATAGGTTTCTTTGTTGCATTTTGCCGTAACGAAACTCCCTCTGCAACATTTGCGACCGCATAAGCATCCGCAATGTCATCAATATTTTTAACAATATTAATTGCCCCGTGACCGTAAGCGTCCGCTTTAACCACAACCATCATTTTTGTGGTCTTGGGGATCAGTTTCCTTCCGTTTAAAATATTGTTTCTTATTGCGTCTATATTTATATTTGCCTGAACAGGATAAAAATCTTCCGTCATTTTTTGATTCTTACTTTCATACGTATTGATATTGTGAAGGATATCCTAAATTTGCTTTGCTGCTTATTCATATAAAGGATATTCTAAATTTACTTTGCTGCTTGCTCATATAATACCGGCACGTCAATTTACCTGTTCGTTTTGTGAAATCACGCCCGGAATCGCATCAAGAATATCGGATGCCAGCATCGAACGCGCTCCCTTCTTTTCTGCCGCAGCATTTCCGCAAATACCGTGAATATAACATCCCGTCATTGCGGCCGACTTCGGTGTGTCCCCCTGCGCAAGAAGTCCCAAAATTATCCCTGCAAGCACATCTCCGCTTCCCGCCGTTGCCATACCGTCATTTCCCGAAATGTTTATATAATTCGAATTGCCGAAAGAAACAATGCTTCTTGCGTCCTTTTTTACAAAAATCAAATCGTTATCACGTGTGCACTCGCGGCTTTCGTCGATTAAACCGATCGAAAGCGTCGAAATCGGAATACCGGTAAGACGCGACAATTCCATCTTATGAGGCGTAAGTATTGTTTGTGAAGGCAAAATTTCTTTTAAAGCTTTTATTCTGCTTTCCGGTAAGGCATTTTCACCTAACTTTTCAGTCACAATTTTCGACAAAATATTAAGTCCGTCGGCATCGATAATAAGCGGCACCTTACACTCGGATATGATATAATTGAGTATCAATGCGGCAGCTCTATTCTTGCCGATACCCGGGCCCACAAGAACGACGCTTGCACTTTCCACCGCTTCCTTTACGATTTCTGTTGAGCCTATAGTCAAATCCCCGTCATCCGTAATCTTATAAGTGGTAAGCACGGCTTCAGGGATCTGTCTTTGAATTATTTCCCTGTTTTCTTCGCATGTAAGGATTCTCACAAGGCCGGCTCCCGTTCTGTAAGCCGCACATGCGGCAAAATAAGCCGCGCCCGACATGTTTTTGGATCCTGCAACAACAAGTGCGCGCCCATAGGTACCCTTGTTTGAATTTGGCTTTCTCTTTGGCAAAAAGAGTTCAGGGCTTTCATCAAAAAAGAAATTTGACGGAGGAATGGTTAATGCCGATACGCTTGTTCCTATGTCCCAAATAATCAGTTTTCCGGAATATTCGGCTCCGGGATACAAAATACATCCGTTCTTTACAAATCCGAATGTAACCGTCACCTGCGCTCTTACGGCAATACCAAGAATTCTTCCGTTATCTGCCGAAACACCCGACGGAATGTCAACGGAAACAACTTTTTTGTGGGAATTGTTTATCGCCTCGATCTCCTTATAAAGTTCGCCCGTAATATTCCTTGAAAGTCCCGTTCCGAAAATTCCGTCTACGATTAAATCATATTTTTGATAGTCAGCCTTTTTTATGACCTTTATGCCGTAATTTTTGGCAATTTTTAATTGCTTCTTTGTTTCCTTTAATATTTTTGCTTTGTCGCCTACCGTATATACGGATACATTATAGCCTTTGCCGAGAAGAATTCGTGCAACTGCTATCGCATCTCCGCCGTTGTTCCCGGTTCCGCAAACACAAAGCACCTTATCCGTAACCGGCGCAATCGCACAAACCGCATGGCAGACACCGAGAGCCGCCTTTTCTGTAAGTACGGCTTCCGGAATTCCCATGCGGTTTATGGTAAATTCATCTATTTCTTTTGATTCTTTGGCATTCAGCGAATATTTCATTGCTCACCCTTTGAAGCTTTTAATTTGTAGGAAAGTCTCATGAGGCTTTCCGTGAGATGTACGTTTTCAAGGACTACCGATTTAGGTAAAGAAAGGTCTGTCGGCGCAAAATTCCAAATCGCCTTTATGCCGCATTCGGATAATTTATTTCCGACTTCCGGCGCCGCATCCTTCGGAATCGTAATTGCCGCAATTTCAATATGATTCTCTTTTATATAACTTTCTATTTCATCCATCGAAACAATCGGTATTCCGTTTACCGTTTTTCCGATCAGACTCGGATTTATGTCAAAAAGAGCCCTTATAATAAAGCCTCTTTTTTCAAAATCTCCGTAATTTGCAAGCGCACGTCCTAAGTTTCCCGCTCCCACGATAACCATTTCGCGTTTTTTGTCGATTCCCAAAATTTTTCCTATTTCGTTATACAGGTATTCTACGTTATATCCGTAGCCCTGCTGTCCGAATCCGCCGAAGTTGTTAAGATCCTGCCTTATTTGGGAAGCAGTAACCCCCATACGTTCACTTAATTCCTTTGACGATATTCTTATTACATCCTTAAGCATAAGTTCCCCAAGGTATCTGTAATACCTCGGAAGTCTTTTTATAACCGCAGATGAAATTTCCGTATTCATTGATTGTCCTCACATATTCGGCATTTCGGTATTTGGATAAATTTATTCATACAAAAGATCAAGCTTTCTCGAAAGCCTGTCTTCCGTTTCTCTTATATGTCTTACCTTATTGACATATTTATAGACATCGGCATATTCGCCCTGTTCTTCCGAATAGCAATAAGAACAAACCATATATGCAAGCGCACCCGAAATACACTTAACCTCATGTCTCTGATGTCTTGTAAGACCTCCGAATCCCACGCCTCCTTTAGGTTCGATTGTCTCCGCAAGATACATTTCAAGCTGAAGCAAAAATTCGCTTTTAACAAGTGCCTTGTTTATTACTTCCTCATTTGACATATAGGAAGCAATCGAATTTCCGTTATTGCAAAGTGCAAACATTCTGTCCGACAATGATGCCGCAACAAATTTGTTTTTCTTCGCATTCGGCTTTTTGCGTCCGATATCCAAAAGCAGCGCAATCCAAGGCGTTGTATTCGAATCGTCTCTCGTTCCCGCATTTACGGAATATATTTTTTGTCCGTTGCGAAGCTGTACTTCAAGTTTATCGGGATATTTGTCCAAAATCCCCTTTGAGCACCACATCTCTCCGCAAAGCTCGTTTATTCTTTCGGCATCACGTGCGCCGGGATAAAAACGATTTTCCGCCTCTATTGTAATTACGGCATAGCATTCATAATACTTTTTCACCTTTATACGGCTTACCTTAAGAATAAACTTTTCGTTGTTCTTAATTGCGGAAATTTTACCGTATACATCGGTAGTTTTTCCGTCATTTTTGTCATAAATAAGTGAATATTCCGTTCCGCCTTCACC
>CAVJHK010000061.1:0-8807 GCA_963649295.1 Lachnospiraceae bacterium
GCCTAAACATAAGCTTTTATTTTTATTTACATTTCATCATAAAATTTTTCGATTAATTCTTCGGCATGATTTACATTTGCGTTGGGAAAGGCTTCCATAACCCTGTCTTTGATAAAATCCATTTTCTTTAAATACAAAACTTCTTCCGAAAGTCTGTCTTCGTTTAATTTATCAAGAACTTCGGCAGTAATATTTTCCTTTAAGAAAAGCTTTATGTCTTCGTCGGTTTTTTCTTCCGTTTTGATTTCGGATTTGATTTTTTTTGCATTTACAATACTCAAAAAACCCGCAACCGTAACCAAAATTCCTATCACAAGCCAAAGCCAGAGAGTAGCAGAGCCCGAAAATAAATTTATTACGCCCGTCATATTTAAAACGGTAAAAATAATTGCCGCAACACCCAATATTATCAGCATTTCGCCGGATGACATATAATCGTCAAAGCGTTCGCGTGCGGATTTTGGAGCCTTGTTATTTACAAGCTCCATCATTTCTTCTTTTGCTTCTTCGGCTTCCTTTAGGGCTTCTTCGGGATTTTCCTTTAATTTGTTTTCCGTTTCAACCTTTAAAATAACCGCAATTTCCTTTTTGGCTTCTTTGAGAGAGTGTTCCGGAACATAAATATTTATTATATGTTTGGGTGCGGAAATTACATTTTCCTCATCCTCTTCAGATACGGCAGTTTCAGATTCATTCTGTTCGTCTCTTATGTCACCGGACGCTTCATCACCGGTTTCATCGGGCTTTTCATCGATTATTTCATCGGCTTTTTCTTCAAAATTCTCCGGTGCTTCCGTAACCTCGGTATAGCAACAGATTCCGATATGTTCAAGATATTTGACTATCCTGTCGCTTAATTTTTCGTCCGCAACGGATACGGCAATCACATTTTTGTCCTGTACTTTAACCGTATCAAGCGATTCAACAAGCTCTGTATTACATTCGGGGCAAATTGTAATTCCTTCTTTATATTCATTTTGACATTTGGGACAGAACATGGCATTTCTCCTTAAAAAAAATATAATCCAACGGTATTTTGACGGTTCAAAAGGTCATACTTTATTTTTTAAAGCTTTTATCTAAAGTATAACTTTTGATCCCACACACTAATAATTATATCATTTCCGCCTAAATAAAAAAACATGTATTTTCACAATAAGCCAAAAAGTCCGGCAGCCTTTTATGTCTTTGCAATTGTTAAATCGTCTTTCGTATGCTATAATCATAAAATGCAAATTGTTTTAAATTTCGGAGGCAAAAATGCAAAAGCTTGCACTTTCGGATAAAATTTTAATGAATATAGAAAAGCCTGTGCGTTACATAGGCGGTGAAGTAAACAGTATCATAAAGCCCCTGTCGGAGGTGGATGTACGTTTTTGCATGTGCTTTCCCGACGTTTACGAAATAGGAATGAGCCATCTCGGAATCCAGATTCTTTATGATATGTTGAACCAATTTCCGGGTGTTTGGTGCGAAAGAGTATATTCCCCCTGGCCTGATCTCGACAAAATCATGCGTGAACAGAATATTCCGCTTTTTGCGCTCGAGTCACAGGACAAAATAAAGAATTTTGATTTTCTTGGGATTACCATACAATACGAAATGTGTTATACAAATCTTTTGCAAATACTGGATCTTGCGCAAATCCCGTTACTTTCAAAAGACCGTACGGATGACGACCCCATAGTTGTCGGCGGAGGCCCATGCACCTATAATCCCGAACCGATTGCCGATTTTTTTGATTTTTTCTATATAGGTGAAGGTGAAACGGTATTTTCGGATATCATCGAATTATACCGCGAAAACAAAAGAGAACACGGCACAAGAATCGATTTCCTAAAAAAGGTTGCGGGAATATCCGGAATGTATGTTCCGATGTTTTATGATGTAAGCTATAACCAGGACGGCACACTCAAAAGCTTTATGCCGAATACTCCCGTTGCTGCTCCCACAATCAAAAAGCAGGTGGAGCTTGATTTGTCACATACCTATTATCCCGACGCGCCGGTTGTCCCTTATTTGCAGGTGGTGCAGGACAAAGTGACTCTTGAAATTCAGCGCGGCTGTATACGAGGCTGCCGTTTTTGCCAGGCAGGCATGCTTTATCGTCCGATAAGGGCACGTGACCTTGATTACCTCAAAAACCAGGCAGTCAAAATGATAAAAAATACGGGACACGAAGAAATAACTCTTTCTTCCTTGAGTTCAAGCGATTATAAGGAGCTTCCCGAGCTTGTTTATTTTCTTATCGATTACTTCAAAAAACAGGGTGTAAACATTTCGCTGCCTTCGCTCCGTATTGACGCTTTTGCACTTGATGTAATGCAAAAAGTGCAGGATATCAAAAAATCTTCTCTTACCTTTGCGCCGGAGGCAGGCTCACAGCGGCTTCGTAATGTCATAAACAAGGGACTTACGGAAGAAAACATTCTGACCGGCTCCATGGACGCATTTAAGGGCGGCTGGACAAAGGTGAAGCTTTATTTTATGCTCGGACTTCCGTCAGAAACCTACGAAGACATAGAAGGAATCGCAATACTTTCAGATAAAATCGCAAGAGAATATTATTCTATTCCTAAAGAAAATCGTCACGGCAAAGTTGAAGTTACTCCAAGCACAAGTTTCTTTGTGCCGAAGCCTTTTACGCCCTTCCAGTGGGTAAGCATGAACAGAGAAAACGAATTCAGGGAAAAGGCGCGTTTCTTAAAAAGCAAAATTGCCGAACAATTAAACGCAAAGAGCATTCACTATAAGTGGCACGACAGCGATTTAACCGTGCTCGAAGGTCTTCTTGCGCGCGGAGACAGAAGGCTTTCACGTCTTATCCTTAACGTATACAAAAAAGGCGCGATTTTTGACGCCTGGACGGATTATTTTAAAAAAGAGCTTTGGGACGCGGCAATAAAAGAAGAGAATATCGACGTTGATTTTTATGTTTTCAGGGAGCGCGAAAAGGACGAACTTTTCCCCTGGGATTTTATTGACGCAGGCATCAACAAGGACTTTTTGTGGCGTGAATATATGAACGGGCTTAAAAGCCGTGTTACACCAAACTGCCGCAAAGCCTGCGCGCGCTGCGGTGCATACGAATTCAACGGCGGAGTATGTTACGAAGTAAGAGAGAAGGAAGAAACAAATGACATTCAGAATTAAATTTGCAAAATACGGAAATTTAAAATTTTTGTCACACCTTGATGTCATGCGTTTTTTTCAAAAAGCAATCAGACGTGCCGAAATCGACATAAAATATTCGGAAGGCTATCATCCTCATCAAATCATGTCATTTGCTGCGCCGCTCGGCGTTGGACAGACATCTGAGGGCGAATATTTTGACATGGAATTAAATTCCTATGTGTCGGAAGAAGATATTTTTAACCGCTTAAATCACGAAATGCCCGAAGGCTTCCGTATTATAAGTGCGCATTTATTGCCGGATGTGGCTGTCGGCATAAAACACACGTCCGTTATGGCACTTGTAAAAGCCTCCGATTATATTGTTCAAAAAAAAGGTGAGCAGGAAATTCACTTGACAAATGAAGAATTTTTAGGTAAATTTAGAGAGTTTGTAAAGAACGATGAAATTTTTATTACAAGGAAATCCAAATCAAAGGCGGGAGAAGTGACCGTGAACGTCGCTCCTTATATATATGAAGTGAAAACCGACGCTATACCGACCGAATTTTGCACAAATTATAATTCAGGAATATGCATATATTTGATGCTTTCGGCAGGCGGCGAAAATCACGTGCGCCCCGAGCTCCTCATGAAATCCTTTCATGAATATGCGGGTATTCCTTACGATCCGTACGATTATTATGTGCATAGACTTGATTCTTATACATCGGATAATGATAAATTTATTTCAATTAATAATATTTAGTGATGTATAGAATATTTTCAAAACTTTTTAAAGGTTATTTTTTTCAAAATGAACGAACTTGTTATTACCAATTACAATAAAAAAAGAATAAGTGCCATTTTTAATGACGGCAAAATGTCAAATGTTTCCGTAATAACTGCCGATCATGAATTTGAAATCGGAAACATTTATGTGGGAAGAGTTGACAATATAGTAAAAAACATCAACGCGGCATTTGTAAATATTTCGGACACCTGTTCATGCTACCTTGACCTAAATTCAGACGAAAAGCCTTTGTTTGTCAAGCGCCAGTCAGAAAAAAAGATTTGCATAGGTGACGAAATCATTGTGCAGCTTGTAAAAGAAAGCATAAAGACAAAAGCTCCCGTTGTTACTACAAGCTTTTCGCTTGCCGGAAAATATGTTTCGCTTGTCAAAAACGGAACGGGCGCACAGGTGTCAAAAAAGATCACAAACCGCCAGGCAAAGGCGCATTTGAAGGAGCTTCTCACTCCATTTGCATCGGAAGATTATTGCATAATTGCGCGCACAAACGCACTCGGAGCACCGGAAGAGGAAATAAAGCGTGAAGCGGTTGATCTCATAAATAAATATAAAGAGATTTCGACTTGTTGCACGCATCTTAAGCAGTATTCGGTTGTTTACAGAGAGCTTCCCGCATACTTAATACAGCTTCGCGATACGAATGCCTTTATTTATGACAGGATAGTTACGGATATTCCCGAAGTTTATGACACAATCGACGAATATCTAAAAGTTTTCCCGTGCATAAACGAAAACGGCGAAGAGACGCATGTGCTTTTTACGGACGATCCGAACCGCCTGAATTCCTTATACAAAATCGAAAAGAACATGGATGCCGCCTTAAAAAGAATCATAAATCTTAAGTCGGGCGCATCGATAATCATAGACCAGACGGAAGCGCTTACAGCAATCGATGTTAACACAAGTAAAGCAATATCGGGTAAACGCGCTACCGAGCAAACTTTTTTTGAAATAAACTGCGAAGCCGCAAAAGAAATAGCATATCAGCTCAAGCTCAGAAATATTTCGGGAATCATTGTCATTGACTTTATCAATCAGCATGATGACAGCTACCGTGAACAGCTTCTTGAACAATTTAAGTCAGAGCTCAAAACCGACAATGTGCAAACAGAGCTTGTGGATATCACAAAGCTCGGCCTTGTGGAAGTAACCCGTAAAAAAGTTCACAGATGCATAGCGGAACAATTAAAGGATTAATGCAAAAAGATACCGGGATTTCGGTATCTTTTTTTTAAAACTTCTTGACAAAAAGTATGTATTTATGGTATAAATTTTCAGTATGCCGCACGGCGAGGTTCTAAGTAAGATTAAATCTTCACCACAGCCGGCGAGTAATGATAAACAGGAGGTGCCAATATGTACGCTATTATCGCAACAGGCGGTAAGCAATACAAGGTAGCAGAAGGCGATATCATTAATGTTGAGAAGCTTGGCGTTGAAGCCAATGCAAATTACACATTCGATCAGGTTCTTGCCGTAAATGACGGAACAATGAAAATCGGTAACCCTACCATTAACGGAGCAACTGTTACAGCATCGGTTATCGGTGATGTAAAGGGCAGCAAGGTTATTGTTTACAAGTATAAGAGAAAGTCCGGCTATCACAAGAAGAACGGCCACAGACAGAATTATACACGCGTAAAGATTGAAAAGATTAACGCATAATTATGATCAGCGTTACCGTAATCCGTAATCAAAATGAAGAAATTTGCGGCTTCAGAATTTCGGGACATGCGGGATTTGCCGCAAAAGGCAAAGACATCGTTTGTGCCGCCGTATCGGCGCTTGCCACAAATACGGTAAATTCGATTGAAGCATTTACCTGCGACAAATTCTCATGTAAATGTGACGAAAACGGACTTTTGGAACTTATAATAACCGAATTCGTTTCTGACAAAAGCAAACTTCTCCTCGATTCTTTTTTGCTCGGTGCAGAAAGCATATCGGATGAATACGGACAGAAATTCGTAAAAATACTTAAATAAGACAGGAGGTAAAAACCATGATTAAGATGAACCTTCAATTATTCGCTCATAAAAAGGGTGTCGGCTCCACAAAGAACGGCAGAGATTCAGAGTCCAAGAGACTTGGCGCAAAGCGTGCCGACGGACAGTTTGTACTTGCAGGCAACATCCTTTACAGACAGCGCGGCACAAAGATTCATCCGGGCACAAATGTCGGCATCGGCGGCGATGACACATTGTATGCACTCGTTGATGGTACTTTAAGATTTGAGAGATTGGGAAGAGACAAGAAGCAGGCTTCTGTTTATCCGGTAGAATCTAAATAAGTATGACTAAAAAGAAGCCCCGATGTGATATCGGGGCTTTACTTTTCTAAAAAAAGCACTTTAAACCTTTATCGAAAGGAAATATAAATGTTTGCAGACAGAGCGGAAATTTTTATAAAATCGGGCAAGGGCGGTAACGGATGTGTTTCATTCCGCCGTGAGCTTTTTGTTGCCGCAGGCGGTCCCAACGGCGGAGACGGCGGCAAGGGCGGCGATGTTGTATTTGTTGTCGACAAAGGCTTAAATACACTTACGGATTATCGTTTTGTACGTAAATATGCCGCAGAAAACGGCGAGGACGGACGAAACAACAATTGCACAGGTTCGGACGGAAAAGACATTGTATTAAAGGTTCCCGAAGGGACGGTAATACGTGATACCGCATCCGGCAAAGTAATCGCTGATATGTCAAACGGCATTATGCGTGAAGTTGTATTAAAAGGCGGCCGCGGAGGCAAGGGGAATCAGCATTTTGCAACACCCACAATGCAGGTTCCGCAATATGCGGAGCCCGGCAAAAACGGAGCGGAATTAAACGTAATTTTGGAGCTTAAGGTAATTGCCGATGTGGGACTTGTGGGATTCCCTAACGTCGGCAAGTCGACTTTGCTAAGTCGCGTTTCAAATGCGCGTCCGAAGATTGCAAATTATCATTTTACAACGCTTAATCCTTATCTCGGCGTTGTTGATTTAAAGGACGGAAAAGGCTTTGTTATGGCGGATATTCCGGGGCTTATCGAAGGCGCCTCAAGGGGTGTCGGACTGGGGCTTAAGTTTCTTCGCCATATAGAAAGATGCAAGGTCCTGATTCACGTTGTCGATGCCGCGTGCACGGAAGGCAGAGATTCCGTTAAGGATGTTTATGACATAAATAAGGAGCTTGCGGAATACAGCACGGATCTCACCCGTAAGCCGCAGGTCATTGCCGCAAACAAGCTTGATACGCTTTACGGTGAGGAAAAGGAGATTGCCTTAAAGCTCTTAAAAGACGAATTTGAGCCGCAGGGAATAAAAGTTTTCCCGATATCAGCCGTAAGCGGAGAAGGGATAACAGAACTTCTTTTTTACGTAAACAATATGCTTAAAAATTGTCCCTCAGAACCTATTACGTTTAAAAAGGAATTTTTCACGGAAACAATTGTTTCCGATCCCGATCCGTATTTTGTTTCATACGACGACGAAACAAAAGAATATGTTGTCGAAGGACCGAGAATCGAAAAAATGCTCGGATATACAAATCTCGATTCCGAAAAAGGGTTCGAATTTTTCCAGAATTTCCTTAAGACAAACGGAATTTTAGCCGATCTCGAAAACCTCGGAATCAAAGACGGAGACACAGTGCGCATATACGGCTGGGCTTTTGATTATTATAAATAGGAGCATATATGATTACAACAAAGCAAAGAGCATACTTAAGAGGACTTGCAATGAATATCGATCCGAGCTTCCAGGTGGGAAAGAACAGCCTCACACCGATGTTTACGGAAGCCATAATCGAAAATCTTGAAAAAAACGAGCTTATAAAAATATCCGTACTCAAGAATTGCGACGACGAACCAAAGGAAATCGCGGGAATTCTTGCAGACCGCACACATTCCGAAGTTGTTGCGGTTACGGGAAGAAAAATAGTTATTTATAAACAGGCAAAAGACAAAGACAAGAAAAAAATCGAACTTCCGAGGTAAATATGAAAAAGGGCATACTTGGCGGTACATTTAATCCCATACATATTGCGCATATAGAAATAGGAAGAGCGGCAAAGGAGCAATTTTTGCTTGACCGTCTCTATTTTATGCCGCTATCTGTTCCGTCCTACAAAGATACAAAAGACATCGAATCGTTTTCCGACCGCATAAATATGGCAAAAATCGCGGCGGAGAGCCTGCTCGGCGGTGAAAAAAACGGATATTTTGTGTCTGATCTCGAAGGAAAACGTGAAGGATATACTTATACGGCGGACACAATAACGATTTTAAAGGAAAAGGAGCCCGATACCGACTTTTATTTTATAATAGGCGGAGATTCGCTAATGAGCTTCACAAAGTGGAAAAAGCCGGAAGTTATAACCCACAATGCGACGCTCCTTGTGTCACCGCGCCCGGACACGGATCTAAATGAACTTAAATCCGAGGCAGAGCACCTAAAGCACGACCTTGACGCTCATATATATTTTATAAATAATATCGATTTAAACGTGTCTTCAACGGAAATCAGAAAGCAGTTAAATAACCGTCTGTCCGTAAATACGGTTCCTGCGGAAGTCCTTAATTATATCAAAGAAAGAGGATTGTATGTCAGAAAATAACATGTTTTCGCCGGATGAAATAAATAATTTTATTGAAATTCTTGGGACGCGTCTTAAGCCAAAAAGATTTCAGCATTCGATGAGAGTTGCGTACCTATCCGCATATCTCGCGTCGTTTTACGGTATAGATGTGTCAAAAGCCACAGTTGCGGGGCTTTTGCACGATATCGCAAAAGAAATTTTGCCGGAAAGCCAAATTAAAATGTGCGATGAAAACGGTATAATTTTATCGGAAACCGAGCGCATGCTTCCTCACCTTATTCACGGAAAGCTCGGCGCATTTATAT
>CAVJHK010000062.1:0-8785 GCA_963649295.1 Lachnospiraceae bacterium
CATTTTACATATAAGGGACCCCGTATACATTTTTCCGACATGCTGTCGGAGTCAGAGGAATAAATAACAGAAGGTTTTGAAAGAAAAAGCAAAATGAAAGTAATAAAAAAATTCGGAAAAATTTTGGACAAAAGGCAAAAAGGCAAAGTCGTTATTTTGTTTTTTCTTGCTTTAATCGGGACTGTATTTGAAATACTGGGTGTTTCGCTCATGATCCCCATGATTCAGGCGGTAATGACACCGGATATCATTACTACCAACAAATATATAGCCGCAGTATGCGGGATACTTGACCTTCACTCCCACAGAACCTTTGTAATTGCCTGTATCGGCGCACTCATAATTATATTTGTTGTCAAGGATTCCTTTTTGATTTTTGAATATTATGCCAGAGAGCGATTTATATGCAACAATCGTCTTGCAACCCAGATGAAGTTGTTCAACGCATTTTTAAACAAGCCCTACGAATATTATCTGACCGCATCCACGGGCGAAATAATGCGAATTATTGCTGATGACGTAAATATGGCATATAGTCTTCTCACAACACTTATTTTTACGCTTTCCGAGATGGTTGTGTCAACGGGACTTGTTGTCACGATATTTGTAATCGATCCCCTGATGTCATCCTTTGTTGCGGTGATGATGGGAATACTTATGCTCATAATCACAAAAGTCATAAAGCCCTTTATCAAAAAGGCAGGCACGGAAAACCAAAAAAATGCCGCAATCAGCTATAAGTGGCGATTCTCTGCAGTCACCGGCATAAAGGAAATTATAGTTTCAGACAAAAGAGATTTTTTCAGCAAAAATTATCTTGAAGCCGGCTTAAAATGCATTCATTCCGAAAAGGTTTCAAACGTATGCGGCAATATTCCGCGTCTTTTGATAGAGCTGGTGTCTGTGTGCTCCATGCTTATGTTCATCGGCATCCAGATTCTTCATGGGCGCGAAACAGAAACACTTATTCCGGCTCTCAGCGCCTTTGCGATGGCGGCTGTGAAGCTTTTGCCCGCGGCAAACAGAATAGTTGGCGCATTTAATCAGATTTCGTACAGTATGCCTGCTCTGGACAAGCTTATCGAGCATCTTGACGGGTTTTGTGCGGATACGATAAATCCGCAGGGAGAGAGTAAGAGTGACGGCAAGGATGACAATATCTCACACAGACCTGTTTATACAGACAGGCTTGAATTAAAGGGGATCACCTACAGATATCCGAATGCCAAAACGGACGTACTCCAAAATGCCGATATGGAAATTCCGATAGGCAAATCCGTCGGGATTGTGGGAACATCGGGATCCGGCAAGACGACGGCGGTGGATGTGCTTTTGGGGCTTTTGAAACCGTCTTCGGGAACGGTCACCATAGACCACGAAGACATAAACAAAAATTATGCCGCATGGCTTTCAAACATCGGATATATACCGCAGGCAATCTTTTTGACGGATGACTCGATTAGGAGCAACGTCGCTTTTGGGCTAAAAGAAAAGGATATAGACGACGGCAAGGTATGGCTTGCTTTGCAGGAGGCGCACCTTGACGATTATGTGCGTTCACTCCCCGCGGGACTTGATACAGCAATCGGCGACAGGGGAATAAGGCTTTCGGGCGGCCAGCGCCAGAGAATAGGAATTGCAAGAGCGCTTTATACCGATCCGCAGCTTTTGATTTTTGATGAGGCAACGTCGGCGCTTGACAACGAAACCGAAAAAGCAATCATGGAATCGATAAATTCGCTTCACGGCAAAAAAACGATGGTGATAATTGCCCATCGCCTTGATACAATCAAAAATTGTGACATCGTATACAGGGTAAAGGACAAAAAAATAATCAGGGAAAGATAATATCGTATCCGGGGTAAAGAAAAAAATAACCCGGGAAATATAAGGCGGAGGGAGCTCTGTAACAAATGGATTTTTTAAATGACGAACGTTTTTTGGGAATAAAGAGCTTTGACAAAAAAATATGGCTTGCAAGTCCCACGATGCACGGCGAAGAACTAAAATATATGACTAAGGCCTACGAAACAAACTGGATGAGTACGGTCGGCGAAAACATAAACGAGGTTGAAAATATTGCCGCAAGTGAAGCGGGAACAAAATATGCCGTGGGACTTTCTGCATGTACGGCTGCGCTTCACTTGTGCATCAGGCTTGCGGGAGAGCGTCTTTACGGAAGACCTGCGGTGGGGCACGGTGCACTTATGGGAAAAAGAGTTTTTTGCTCCGACATGACCTTTGACGCAAGCGTCAATCCCGTTGTATATGAGGGCGGCATACCGATTTTTGTAGACACGGAAGCACAATCCTGGAACATGGACCCCGTGGCACTCGAAAAGGCATTTGAAATTTTTCCTGACGTAAAGATTGTTGTATATGCAGAGCTTTACGGATTCCCGGGGAGAGTTGACAAAATAAAAAAGATTTGTGAGAGTCACGGGGCACTTCTTGTCGAAGATGCCGCAGAAGCGATGGGAGCAAGCATAAATGGGAAAAAATGCGGAAGCTTCGGTGATTATGCCGCAGTCAGCTACAACGGCAACAAGATAATCACGGGGAGCTCGGGCGGATGCTTTTTGACGGATTCCTATACGGACGCGGCACGTGTACGCAAGTGGTCAACACAGAGCCGTGAGGCCGCACCCTGGTATCAGCATGAGGAAGTGGGATACAATTATCGCATGAGCAACGTGATTGCGGGCGTGATACGCGGTCAATATCCATATCTCAAAAATCACATCGAGCGCAAAAAAAAGATATATGAGAAATATAAAGAGGGCTTCAAAGACTTGCCCGTAAATTTAAATCCCGTTACCGAAGGGACGAGCCCCAATTATTGGCTTTCCGCGATGACAATCGACCGTGAATATATGTGCGCACAGGTGCGTGACGACAACAGAGCATTATACAAAACGGAAAAGTCAAAAACCTGTCCTACGGAGATTTTGGAGGCGCTTGCGGCATTTAATGCCGAAGGTCGTCCCATATGGAAGCCCATGCATATGCAGCCTATGTACAGAATGCATGATTTTGTGACACGGTCGGGCGACGGGCGCGCACTCACAAACGCATATATCGCGGGCGGCACGGGAACGGTGGCAGACAATATCACAGACAGGGGCGCGGATATATTTGAAAGGGGACTTTGTCTCCCGAGTGACATCAAGATGACAGAAGAAGAACAGGATACGGTAATTGAGATTGTTAAGAGATGCTTTTGGTGAATTCAAATATGTATGCAGGATTTTTTAAAAGATTTTTTGATTTTGTTTTGAGTTTTGCGGGGATATGTTTGCTTTCTCCGTTATTCATTTTGCTGAGCCTGTTCGGAGCAATTTTTATGCGCGGAAATCCATTCTTTGTCCAAAAGCGTCCGGGTAAAAACGAGCGGATTTTTAAGCTTGTCAAATTCCGCACAATGGACAATCGTAAGGACAAAAACGGCAGACCTTTGCCCGATGATATGCGTCTTAATGCATATGGCAGATTTTTGCGCAGCACAAGCCTTGATGAACTTCCCGAGCTTTTTAATATCCTTGTCGGAGACATGGCGATTGTGGGACCGAGACCGTTACTCATACAATATCTCACGCGCTACAACGCAGAACAGCATCATCGTCACGATGTGCGCCCGGGGCTTACGGGATATGCGCAGACACACGGGCGCAATTTACTTTCGTGGGAAGAAAGATTTAAGATGGATGTATGGTATACAAAAAACATAACTTTTTTTGGTGACATAAAAATTATTTTTGATACAATAAGAACCGTCATAAAGCGTGACGGCATAAATTCGGCAACATCCGCCACTATGGAAGAGTTTATGGGGACACCTGACAATATTTATGACATACGGGAGAACAAATCTTGAAAAAACTTATCATTATCGGTGCGGGCGGTCACGGAAAGGTGGTTGCGGATATCGCGCTTTTGAACGGATATACGGATATCGTATTTTTTGATGACGACGACACAAAAAAAGAATGTGCGGGGTTCCCTGTGGTGGGCAGGATATCGGATTGTGAGGATATGGATACAGACACAATTGTTGCGATAGGAAATGCCGCATTACGCGAAAAAATCCAAAAAATAACAAAAAATCCGGTCACACTTATTCATCCTGCCGCAACTGTGAGCAACAGCGCAAAATTGGGCCGCGGCACCGTAATTATGGCGGGTGCGATAATCAATCCCTATGCCGTAATAGGTGACGGCTGCATAATAAATACGGCGTCAACCATAGATCACGACTCTGTGATAGGGGATTATTGCCACATATCCGTGGGTGCGCATTTGGCGGGAAATGTTAAGGTACTGCGCGGCACATGGATCGGAATAGGAGCGGTAATAAGCAACAATATCACAGTATGTGCGGATTCGATCATAGGAGCGGGCGCGGTTGTGATAAGAGACATAACGGAGCCCGGCACATATGTCGGCGTGCCGGCAAAGAAAACAGGTACAGGCTCATGAAAAAACGTGTCCTTATGGCGGCAACGGTGCCGTCGATGATCGGACAATTCAATACAGAAAACATAAAGATCCTTAAGGAAATGGGATACGAAGTCGACATATGCGCGGATTTTACCGATACGACTGCATGGCCCGCAGAACGCATCAAGGCATTCAAAGACAAAATGAATGACGAGGGAGTGCGTTCGTTTCAAATCGATTTTTCAAGAGAGCCTTTGAATATCGGAAGACACAAAAAATCTTATACAGAGCTCACAAAGCTCATAAAAGAGCGGGATTATGCCTTTATCCACACTCATACTCCGATTGCGTCCGCAATAGTGCGGATTGCGGCACATCGCACGCATACACGTGTTATTTATACGGCTCACGGCTTTCATTTTTTTGACGGAGCACCCAAAAAAAACTGGATTATTTTTTATCCCGTCGAAAAAATACTGTCAGGATATACGGACACTCTTGTCACAATTACAAAAGAAGATTATGAAAGAGCAAAAAATAATTTTAATGCCAAAAATACCGTCTATATTCCGGGTGTCGGAGTGGATATAAATAAATTTAAATCGGGCGACCGCATCAAAATCCGCACGGAACTTGGGATAAAGGATAATGAAATATTAATTTTGTCTGTCGGAGAACTTAATACAAACAAAAATCACTCATCTGTCATAAGGGCAATAGAAGGAATCCCGAACATTGTTTATGTGATAGCGGGTAACGGCGACAAAAAAGAAGAACTGCGTGCGCTTGCGGAGAAGCTTAATGTCGATTTGCGGCTTGCAGGATTCAGAAGCGACATAAAGGATTTTTATGCGGCGGCTGACATATATGTGCTCCCGTCACTAAGGGAGGGCTTAAATGTAAGCCTGATGGAAGCAATGTCTGCGGGGCTTGGTGCCGTATGCGGAAAAATCCGCGGAAACACGGACCTGATTGAAGACACGAATGCACTTTTTGATCCGTCTGATATAACGGAAATAAAAAATGCGATTTTGTATGCGATCAAAAACAAGACAGAGCTTTCGAATAAAAATCTTGAACATATAAAAGCTTTTTCGCGTGAAAAAGTGAATGAGATAATGACAAAAGTATATTCGGATGAGGGGTAATTTGCCGCTCTTATGTAATACCAAAACCAAGGAACCAAAAAAAATATAAGGCAAAAAAATCAAATGAAAAAAGTTATTATTGTGACCGGCTCAATGAAGCGGGGAGGTGCAGAGAGGGTAATATCTACTGTCGCAAATTATTTTGCGTCGGAGGGGATAACAGTTAATATTGTAACATGTCTTTCAGGCGATACAGAATATGCACTTTCCCCGCTTGTGAGGCTTATTGACATATCGGTCAGCAGCTCAAACAAAGCACTTGATGCGCCGCGAATCATTCGGTCGCTTCACAAAACAATAAAAAAAGAAAAGCCCGATACCGTATTTTCGTTTATGCTTACAATCAATTTTGTGACGGCAATCGCATGCATGGGACTTAATGTAAGATTTATTCCGTCAGAAAGAAACGATCCGGCTAAAAGAAGCGGATTTTGGCAGTGGGCGGCAAAAATGAGTTATTTGCATAGCACGGCGTGTGTCATGCAAACAAAATATGCAAGGGATTTTTTTTGTAAAAAAGTAAGAGACAAAAGCGTCATTATCCCAAATCCCGTCACCGTAACGGATTATGCCGCAGAAAAAAAAGAAAAAGTGATTGTAACCGTGGGACGGCTCGAAAAACAAAAAAATCAACAGATGCTGATCGCGGCTTTTTGTGAATTTCATAAGTGCTATCCGGACTATGTATTAAAGATTTTTGGGCGTGGATCCATGGAAAACGAATTAAAGACGGAAGTTAAGGCGCTTGGGATATCAGATTCAGTTCTCTTTATGGGAAACGTGACGGACGTACACAAGCAAATAAAGGATGCATCGCTTTTTGTGATGACATCCGACTATGAAGGAATGTCCAATGCGCTTCTTGAAGCCATGATGATGGGACTTACCTGCATCACGACAAGAGTTGCGTGCGCGGAAGAAATAATAGACGATCATGAAGACGGCATAATTGTGGAAACGGGTGATACATATGGACTTATAAAGGAAATGAAGAACCTTGTATCTGACCCCGAGCGTATGCAAAAATACGGACTTCTTGCACACAAAAGAACAATTCAAAAATTTGATACAAAAAATATACTGGAGTCTTGGAAAAAACTTGTATGAAAGGAAAGATATGGCTACATCAAAAATAAAAACCCTGATAAGAAATTTTGCCGCAACCAATAATACTTTCGGAAAAATATATGAAAGACTTGCATATATAAAAACAAACAAAAAGGTTATATTGTCCGACGAAGAATATATAAAGAAAAGATATAAGGAGGCTTTTGGGCGTGAGATAGACCTTGCCGCCCCCACGGGATACAACGAAAAGCTCCAGTGGCTTAAGCTTTATGATCACAATCCCTTATATACAAAAATGGTTGATAAATATACGGCAAAGCTTTATTTTGCGGAAAAACTTGGTGCGGAACACGTTATTCCCTTGCTTGGCGTATGGGACAGCGTAGACGATATCGATTTTGATTCGCTTCCCGACAAATTTGTGCTTAAATGCACGCATGATTCCGGAGGACGGGTGATTTGCACGGACAAAAGTGCGCTTGACTACAAAAAAGCCCGTAAGCGTCTGAATGACCGCCTGTCCCAAAATTATTATTTAAGAAACCGCGAATGGGCATACAAAAATGTCCGTCCGCGAATCATTGCGGAAAAATATATGGAATACTTGGGACGCCCCGATTCAGTCGAATACAAGGTGACCTGCTTTAACGGAAAAGCTGATTTTGTAACCGTTTGCAGCGGTCGTGCTCACGGAACGTTTGACGAACGCACAAATGATACGTTTGACATGAATTTTAATCATATGCCCTGGTATGCATATTACAAAAATGCAAAGGAATGCCCCAAGAAGCCTGCGGAATTTGACGAGCTTATAAGGATAAGCGAGATTTTATCCAAAAATATCCCCGTGCTCAGAGTGGACTCATATATCATAGACGGCGTCGTATATGTGGGCGAAACAACATTTTATACCTGGGGCGGCTTTGTTGAATTTAATCCGCCGGAATACAACGAGATACTCGGAAAAAAAATCATACTTCCGGATATTACGGGTGCAAATATGACGAAAGAACCTTAAAATGAAAATATTGTGCTATTCAAACAAACTTAACAAGGGCGGCGCAGAACGTGTGATGAGCGTTGTGGCCAACGGCTTATATAACCGCGGCCACGATGTCATACTTGTAAACGATTACAAAACGGATAACGAATATAAGCTCTTGCCGGGGATCAGACATGTTTACATAGACGGTGAATATGGGACCAACAAAAATGCAATAAAGAGAAACATAAACCGTATTTGTTTTTTAAGAAAAATATGCCGCGACACGAAGCGTGATGTCATTCTTTCGTTTATATCGGACGCAAATTTTAGGGCGGAAGCGGGTGTGATCGGCATACGCACAAAAAGCGTGATTTCCGTGCGTATTGACCCTGCGCATGCCTACAAATCAAAATTTTATGAGATGATAGCAAAAAGCTTTTATAAGCATGCGGACGGATGCATTTTTCAAACTAAATATGCGGCGAACTTTTATCCGGATAAGGTTATAAAGCATTCCATGGTCATTCCGAATCCGATTTCGGACGATTTTTTTGAAATTCAGGGCTCTCCTATGAGCGAAAAAAGAATTGTATCAGTCGGGCGGCTTTCGGAACAAAAGAGATTTGACATATTGATTTCGGCATTTAAATATGTAAACCAAAAATTCCCGGATTTTACTCTTGATATTTATGGATCCGGCGAAGAAAAAGAAAAGCTTGAGATGCAGATATCAAAGCTTCAGCTTACACATGCGGTAACACTAAAAGGACAAACAAAAAACATATGCGACGAAATAAAAAATGCCTATATGTTTGTTTTGTCATCCGATTATGAGGGCATGCCAAACGCAATGATTGAGGCGATGGCTCTTGGGCTTACGGTTGTTGCAACCGGGTATAACGGCATAGAAGAAACGATCAAAAACCAAAAGACAGGGATCGTTGTGCCGTGCGGGGATATAAAAGCACTGTCACACGCAATCTGCGATATGATTGAGGATAAAGAGACAGCTCACAAAATCGCTGACAACGCACGGGAATATGCCAAAAATTATCGCAAAGATTCAATAATCGATTTGTGGGAAAGCTATTTATGTGATGTGACGGGAGAAAAATCTGCCAAATGAAAAAGGTGTTGTTGTCAATAG
>CAVJHK010000063.1:0-8646 GCA_963649295.1 Lachnospiraceae bacterium
CGGCACAACAAAGACGGATTATCTGGAGCTTACAATTCTTAATACTTATGATTCGGAAGTAGGCGCAGAAGCAATTCCTTATCTTATGGCAACAAAGAGCATCGTGGTTACGTTTACCGTAACAGGATTCGGAACAACGACTGAGCCTACACCGGAGCCCACTGCTACACCCGCCCCGACAGAAGCTCCCGCAGCAACCGCCACACCCGTTCCGACAGAAGCTCCCGCAGCAACCGCTACCGCAGCTCCCACTATAGCTCCGACGGAAGCTCCCGCAGCATCGTCCACAGGCAATGCCGGATCGGTGGTTGTAATCGTTATAGTTGCTCTCGTTATTGCGGCAGCCTGCGTATATTTCTTTGTAATAAAGAAAAAGAAATAATAAGCAATAATAAGCAATAACAGGTATATTTAAGATTACTTAAGTGTATTTAATGTACTTTAAGCTTTACTTAAAGATTTTGGTTTAAAGATAATCAAACGACGGAGTCGTTAACCGTCAAAAAAGGTGGAATATTCGGGGTAAGAAAAATTAGTCTTACCCCGAAAAGATCACCAAAAAAGGAGAAAGGACCTTGGGGTTCATGAAGCTGAATAAAAATTTAAATTCGAAAACAAACAGCCTTAAATTAAACGACCATCCGCTTTATTATTTGGAGCGTATTCTTGTGATTATGGCAACAATGACGGCATTTTTTCCGTCGTTCAACCCCTCAAGAATTTCACTCGAGATAAATAAACACTGTTCGCTTTTTACTGCGGCTGTTTCATATACAACATTGACCGAAAATTTAAAAAGAGCCTTAAACAAAGGCTGGGTACAGCAGTCAAGCTTTGTTCTGTTGCTTATTTCGAGTCTTATTGTGGTAATCGGTATATTTCTCGGTGTTGCGGGAGCATGTATGTCTCTCGGAAACAACCGCTTAAGAAAGCTCGGAAGATGGTTTCCTTTTTCGGGTTCTGTATTGATGCTCACGGGACTTTTTGGAATTTACAGGGCATATACGGAGGTTGCCGCCACAGAAAAGCCCAACAAGGTAAATCCTCATTTTTGCTGGGGGTTTTGGTGGTATTTTGGGATTGCGGCCGTTCTTCTTATAATTTCGATAATTCTCATTTTTGCCGAGAACAAGAAAAAATCGGAAGACATGTTCGCAATAGAAGAGGGAAGAAAGCTTTTCCTTATGATGCTTCCCATTATCACCGCCGCATTCATATTCTCATATCTGCCTCTTTGGGGATGGAGATTTGCTTTCTTTGATTATATTCCGGGAAACAGCCTGACGCTCGACAATTTTGTCGGATTCAAGTGGTTTGCGGCATTATTCAAAAATTCGGCAACAAGAAGCGATATCTTGAGAGTAATGAGAAACACGTTCGCAATGAGCGGACTCGGACTTCTCACAAGCTGGCTTCCAATGACTTTTGCAATTTTGCTTGCCGAAATTCCGAGCGTAAGATACCGCAAATTCATTCAGATTTTTACGACAATACCGAATTTCATAAGCTGGGTTCTTGTTTATGCAATCGCACTTGCAATATTCTCAACGGACGGATTTATCAACAGCGTCTTACGGGAATTCGGAGATACGGCGGCAAAAACAAACTATCTTATGTCAGCCGACAACACATGGCTTAAGATGCTTCTTTGGGGCACATGGAAGGGAATAGGCTGGAGCGCAATAATCTATATTGCGGCAATCACAGGTATCGACCAGGGACTTTATGAAGCCGCGATGATCGACGGCGCAGGCAGATTCAGAAGAATTTGGCATGTAACGGTTCCGTCTCTTCTTCCCACATATCTTGTAATGCTCCTTATGCAGATTGCGGGAATTTTGAGCAATGGTCTTGAACAGTATTTGGTATTCGAAAACGCTAACAACAAGGATTTGATCGAAGTACTTGATCTTTACGTATATAACCTCGGCTTTGACGGCGGACAGATACCTCTCGCAACTGTTGTGAGTATGGCAAAGTCGGTAGTCAGCGTAACGCTTCTCTTTATTGCAAACAAGGTTTCAAAGGCAATCAGAGGCGAAAGCATCATCTAACGGAGGTACGGTATGGAAAAGGAAAAGAAAAAATTCAAGCTTATAAAAACAGATCAGACATATATTTACAAACGAAAAGCGGGAGATTATGTTTTTGATATCATAAATCACCTGTGGTTCGGAATATTTACACTCCTTTGCATATTTCCGTTCTACTACCTGTTTATAAATACCGTGTCGGACAACGACCTTGTGGCAAAAGGAGTTGTAAACTTTTATCCGAAGGGATTTCATTTGAACAACTACATCGCGTTAAAAAACGTAAACGATTTGTTTAACGCATTTGCGGTTACTGTTACAAGAACCATACTCGGAACCGCACTCATGGTATTCTGCTCAGGCTTTGCGGGATATCTTGTAACAAAGCAAAAGCTTTGGAAGAGAAGCTTTTGGTACAGATTTATAGTAATAACAATGTACTTTAACGCGGGACTTATTCCTTGGTATTTAAACATGATGATGCTCGGTCTCACCAACAACTTCTGGGCGTATATAATCCCCGGAATTGTTGCACCTTACAACATCATTCTTGTAAAAACGTATATAGAATCGCTTCCGGCGGAGCTTGAAGAGGCTGCATTAATTGACGGTGCGGGATTCTTTAAGGTATTTTTAAGCATAATATGGCCGCTCAGCAAGCCGATACTTGCGACAATTGCAATATTCGGTGCGGTAGGAAACTGGAACTCCTTCCAGGATTCACTTCTTCTTATGCAAAATGCTCCTCAATATTATACTTTGCAGCACAGGCTTTATGATTACTTAAAGAAAGCAACAAACCTTGGTGCCATGATGAGCGGCGCGGGCGGTTCGTCGACAATGACCGCCAACATGACAAACCCCGTCGTTGTCAAATATACGATAGCCATGGCAACAATAATTCCCATACTTTGTGTATATCCCATAATGCAGCGCTATTTTGTAAAAGGAATCACACTTGGAGGTGTTAAGGGGTGATAAGCCCTTAAACATATAATGAAGAGGAGGAAAAATTTATGAAGATCAAAAGCTTTAAAATGCGGTTTTTAAGCCTTTTTCTTGCTGCGGCGATGATAGTTCCCGCATTTTCCGGATGCGGAAAAACGGAAAGCGAAAACAAGAATAACGGCACCGTAAACAATGGGAGCGAGAATTCCGGAGATTCCGGAAGCTCATCCGGAAAGAATGATTCAAGCAAGGACAAGGACAAGGAAATCGTTACTCTTAATGTTTATTCTCAGCTTGCAAATTATTCCGGACTTCAGGGCGGATGGATTGCAACGGTGCTTGAAGACAAATTCGGTGTAAAAATCAATATCATCCCGGACCAGGAAGGCACATATGAGACACGTGTAGAAACAGGAAACCTGGGTGATATCGTAGTATGGGGTTCCGACGGCGACGATTATGCGAATGCCGTAAATTTGGGACTTCTTTATGACTGGGAAGATGACGACCTCTTAAAGGAATACGGGCCTTATATTTATGAAAACATGCAGGCTGCTCTCGAAAACAACCGCGCCATTAACGCAGACGGCAAGATCTACGGCTTTGGACACGGTGTTGCGGCAGATATGAAGGATCACCAGTCATTTTTCTATACATGGGATATGAGATGGGATCTTTATAAGCAGCTTGGATGCCCCGAAATAAAGGATCTTGACGGACTTATCGATCTCTTCACCGAAATGAAAAAACTGCAGCCTCTTGACGACAACGGCAACGAAGCATACGCCATGAGCCTCTGGCCCGACTGGGACGGTGACATGGTAATGTATGTTAAGGCTTTTGCAACGGCATATTGGGGATATGACGAGCTTGCGGGCGGACTTTTCGATTCAGATACGGGTGAATTCCATCCTTGTCTGGAAGTAAACGAAGACGGCTCCTACGGACCTTATCTTGCAATGCTTGAGTGGTTCTATAAATTAAATAAGGCGGGACTCCTTGATCCCGACTCGATGACCGCTACATATGATACGGCAACGGAAAAGGTAAGAAACTCCGGTGTATTTTTCCAGATATTCAATTATGCGGGAAGCAATGTATATAATACGGACGAACATATATCACAAAATCGTATGATGCTTTCTGTTGTTCCGTCAGATGCAACACCTCCGGCATACGGCATGAGTATCTATGGCGGAAACAGACTTTGGACAATCGGCGCAAAGACAGAATATCCCGAGCTTTGCATGGAAATCATCGATTGGCTCTCAACACCCGAAGGAACAATGGCTCTTTGGTATGGTATCAAGGGCGTAATGTGGGATTATAACGATGAGGGCGGAATTTATTTTACCGAACTCGGAAAAGCCTGCAACAACGATTCCGAATATCAGCTTGACGGCGTTACATGGACATCGCCTGACACGGGAAAGACATATACTCTCGGCGGAAGCTTTGATGACGGACTCCTTCAGATCAATAACATAACCTGGGCACAGGACGCAAAGAATCCCGAATCGAAGCTCGGTGAAACATATAATTCAGAGCTTTGGGAATCGGAGCAGGGTGACGCAAAGTGCGATCTTGAGGCAGAGTGGAGAGCATTTACGGGGACCGTTGGCACACAGCAATATCTTGAAAAGACAAATTACAGAATAATCAAGGCATATTCCGGCTGGAAGGAATCCCAAAAGAGTGAAACACTTAAGACTGCCTACAAGCAGATTCAGGAATGCATTACGACAAAGTCGTGGCAGGCAATTTATGCTTCCTCCGATGCAAAATTTAAATTTATCGTAAAGCAGATGATTTCTCAATGCGAGGAATATGGCTACGACGAATACAGAGCATGGGGTGAAGAACAGGCAAAGGCAAAATTTGCGGCTCAGATTAATTGATGCGGATTAGTCTTTTGCTTTCGCTTAAGATAAATAAAAAAGTTTTAATGGGGAGATTAAAAATCTCCCCATTGTTATAAATAAGTGTTACAATAATAAGGTATCATGAATTTTAAAAAGCTTTATGTTAAAAGCAAATTATGTCAATATTTACAAGTGGGTTAGGTCAATACTTACAAGCAGTTATGTCAATATCCGCAGGCAATTATGTCAATATTCATAAGTGTTTTTAATTTGCTTGGAAGCATCAGGAAAAACGGTATAAAGATAAATGAAAATAGTAAGCTATGACAGCAAATTAATGAAATTTTTGAATACTTTTTACGATGTAGCATTTTTGAACCTGTTGTGGATAGTGGGATGCATTCCCATAGTCACAATCGGAACTTCGACGATCGCGGCCTATACGGTTACGCTCAAAATCGTCAAAGGAACAGAAGGCTACATAGCGCGTGACTTTTTTAAGGCATACAAAAATAATTTAAAGCACGGCACGATTCTCACAATCATACTTGCAATTCCGCTTTACAGCGCATGGATAAGCTTTCAATTATTCCAAAATCTCAACGACAATCCGTTTATCTTTTTGCTTACGGCGATTTTACTCTGTTTTGTATTTATATGGCATGCGGTATATATTTTTCCGATAGAAGCGAGATACGAAAACAAACTCATAAACAATCTTATAAACGCAAGACGCGTATTTATGAGATTTCCGCTGCAAAGCATACTTATATGTGTTCTTTGTGCGGCGGAAGGCTTTGTTTTTTTCTATTGGTGTTTTGTATATGACAATACATTCAGTCACGTTCTTATGTGGATAGGAATATTGATTGGGCCGATGTGCATAATGATGACAATATCGGGGATGGTATTGCCTTTATTTAAAAAAATAGACGATAATGACGAGAGTGATTTGGAAGATACAAATATAAGCATTAATTAATGGGGGTAGGTTATGTTAAAACTTGCGGAAATTTTTACCGATCACATGGTTTTTGCACACGGAAAGAAGTGTGTAATTTGGGGAGAAAGCCCGGAATATCCGGTTACGGTTAAACTTGATCAAAAAACTGTCTATGAAACCGTATTCGGTGAATTTGAAGCTTATTTGCCCGAAACTGAGCCCGGCGGACCGCATACCGTAAGTGTAATTGCGGGAGACGAAGAAATCACTCTTTCCGATGTATATTTCGGTGAAGTTTGGCTTGCCGGCGGTCAGTCAAACATGGAATTTTTGTTAAAAAGCGATGCCGATTACGAAAAGGCGGTAAAGGGTGCAAATATCCCGATTCTTCGCGAATTTATGGTTCCGAGAGCGGAATATAAGGATTATCGTAAGGATCATCCCGAAAAATTTGTGACGGCACCCAAGTGGTTTACATGTACGCCAGAAACATGCGGCGAATTTTCTGCTGTGGCATTCTGGTATGCAAAGAAATTTACCGAAAAATATAAAATTCCGGTCGGAATCATTTATTGCAATTGCGGCGGAAGCTCGGCATCGGCATGGATGAGTAAATATACACTTGCGACCGTGCCCGAGGCGCACGAATATGTGCTTGATTACGAAAGAAATTTGAAAGGTATATCCTTTCACGAATATATAAAGCGTCATGACGATTATTATGAATATGACAGAATTTGGCATGAAAAAGCGGAAGAACTTATCAGAACCGAAGGACTTGACGTAAAGACGGCATATTCTGATCCGAGAATTGGCGCATGCCCCGCATGGCCACCGCCGAGCGGGCCGTGGCACTTTAGTTCTCCTTCAAACCTGTATTACGGAATGCTTATGACAATCATACCGTTTACGCTTACAAAAGTATTGTGGTATCAGGGAGAAGAGGACGTGCCAAAAAGTGTTCGCTACGAAAAACTCCTAAAAGCAATGATCAGCGAGTGGCGCCATGATTTCAGGGACAATTCGCTTCCATTTATTCTCATAATGATTACGCCTTATTCGTATGACTGGAACGATCCGATGAAAACAGATTCATGTCTTATAAGGGAAGCGGACGTAAAGCTTTCAAAGAAGCTTGAAAACGTATCTTATGTTGTTACGACGGATATGGGTGAAAAGCTTGAAATTCATCCGCCGCACAAGAAAAAAATCGGCGACAGGATATTTGAAACGGAGCGTTATAAATATGAGCATGTTCCTGCGGTAAAAAGCCCGGAAGTGGTAAAGGCAAGTATTGTGACGCGTAAAGTAAGCGATACCGAAAAATCAAATGTATGCCTTCTTGTTTACTTTGATACGGATTTGAAAGTAAAAGCGCAAATAAAAGGCTTTCAGGTGGTTTATGGTGACGGCAAGGTATGTAAGGCAAAGGCAGAATTTTTTGATGCGGCAATCACAAACGAACCGGAATTTTTAAATCGTGTGATCAAGGTCAATTTGCCCGATAATTCACAAAAGCCGACAGAGATCAGATATGCTTATGCGGATTATATCGAGTCGGATTTGTATGGCGCAAATTCCCTGCCGGCTGTGCCGTTCAGGGTTATGGTATAGAAAAAAAGCACCTCGCAGGAGGTGCAACTTAGGGATTTTCTAATCCCTGAAAAATTCGGCATAGTCGTTATGAGCGGCTATGCCTTTTTTGGCTATACATGAAAAATTTTCCGAATTTCCCATATAACAGAAAAAGCTTCGTAACGATACAACTGATGCAAAAACTAATTACGCATGCAAAGGGCGGCAGGGGGATTTTTGTTATTAAAGTTTTGGCATACCGGCACGCAAAGAAATACAGGTATTTTTTTGTTGTTGAGGCAAAATAAAGTTGTAACACATCGGCCTGATAAGGTATAATTTTGGGAGAAACTAAAAAAAACATTTCTTATAATCATTACAAAATGCTTTATGAGGCACGCTGCGGGATTATATAAATTCGATGCCTTAACGGATGACCGACAACATATAAAAATGCGAGCCCGCCGCTATACAGCTCTATCATTCACCTCCACGTGTTCTGTAGTGTGTCAGCCTTATAAAGAAATAATGTCAAAAGGAAACAAGAATATAAAGATGAAAGTCAACCGACATGTTTCATGATGCATCGGTGTCTTTTGCAGAAAGACGGGATATAAAAATGAGGAGGAATTACGATGGCAATCGATAACAAAAGGGAACAGGAAAGAGAAGAATTGCATCGTGCTATATGGGCTATTGCCGATGAACTCAGAGGCGCCGTAGACGGATGGGATTTTAAGAATTATGTGCTTGGGACCATGTTCTATCGTTATATTTCGGAAAATCTGACTGCTTATATCAACAGCGGCGAAGAGGCGGCAGGAAACTTAAGTTTTGATTATGCAAAGATGTCTGATAACGAAGCGGAAGAAGCACGCGACGATCTGGTAGAAGAAAAAGGTTTCTTTATTTTTCCGAGTGAACTTTTTTGCAACGTAAGAGTCAAGGCTGACAGGGGCGAGATTTGGAAATATCCCAATGGCACAGATATGCTCTTAAACGAAAAACTGGAAGAGATATTTCGCCATATAGAGGAATCAGCAAAAGGAAGTATTTCTGAAAGCAGCTTTGCCGGACTTTTTGACAAGTTTGATATAGAGTGTGAGGATACCGGAGAAAAAATAGATATTTTAAAGCTTAATGCTAAAATCGAGGAAATTGATGCCCGTGAGCAGGTGATACGTGGTGAAATAGATAAGATTATTGCTGAAATCGAGGTGTGATTATGGTAAATGAGATGACAATTTATCAATCGGTGATTGATGATGTAAAGAGCATCATTTCC
>CAVJHK010000064.1:0-8238 GCA_963649295.1 Lachnospiraceae bacterium
AGTTTTTTTTTTTTTTTTTTATTTAATTCATGAATAAAATCCCGATTTTCGCCCGGCTCTTTTTCCCATAGCGGATAGCCGGAAAGCGTAATCGTATTTTCGTTAAAATTTTCTCCCGTTACAAGGCTCATGGCAGATTTTTGCGGTATATCGTAATTTTTTGCCGCAAAGCCCGCAAAGCACGGTCCGTAAACGGATGCCGTATCGCAAAGTGTCGTAAGCAAATAGGTAAAATTGGTATTGTCGGAATATCCCATAAACCATTTGGGAGTACCCGCGGCAATTTTTTTCCAATCAACATATGACACGTCTTCACACATTGTCTCTCCGCCGCCCGCGGATATAAGGATGTCATAATCGGGATTCAAATAATAATCCATGAATTCTGCGGCGCATTTTTCGGGAGTATTGCTTTTGCCATAACCCTCCGCCATAAATACGTTCGGTCCGAAGCTTACCTTGTATCCCTGATTTTTAAAAAATTCCGCCGAATATTTTGTTCTTGTTATATAAGGCTCCGTTGTCGCTCCGAACGACGGCGCAACAACGCCTATACTGCCGTTTTTCTCTAAAAATTTGGGATATCTCATGTTCTGTGCTCCATATATCCGGATAATGTGGCAAGAAGCTTTTTTACGTCAATCGGCTTTGCTATATGTCCGTTCATTCCTGCAGCATAGGCTGCCTTTATATCTTCCTCAAACGCATTTGCGGTCATTGCAACAATCGGAATATTTGCAAGTCTTTCATCGGAAAGCGCTCTGATTTCCCTTGTTGCCTCATAACCGTTCATACGCGGCATTTGAATGTCCATAAGGACAAGATTGTAGGTGCCGGGCTTTGACCGCCTGATTTTCATAACTGCCGTATCTCCGTCATCTGCCGTGTCAACCGTTATTCCGTAATAAGTAAGAATATCTGTTGCAATCTCCCTGTTCATTTCGTTGTCTTCGACAAGCAAAACCGAAAGCCCCGAAAGATTAAATTTTTCTTCTATTTCTTCCTTCTTTTGAGGTCTTATCTCTCCTTTATATTTTTTCATCGGAAGCTTTACGATAACACGTGTTCCCTTGCCTTTTTTCGATTCAATCAAAATTTTGCCGTTTAAAAGTTCAACAAACTTTTTGACAATCGCCATTCCGAGACCTGACCCCTCAATATGGCTCACCGTTGAAGTCTTTTCTCTCGAAAAAGGCTCAAAAATCCTGTTTACGTATTCGGGATCCATTCCTATTCCGTTATCCTCAATCACAAAAATATATTCTGCGGTCTCCCATTTCCCGGTATCTGACGGGATATCGTTCTGTAACGAAGTAATTTTTATTTTTCCGCCCTCAGGCGTATATTTGACGGCATTTCCGAGGATATTCAAAATAATTCTGTCCACCTTGTCGCCGTCGGTAACAACCATTCTGTCCTTAAGATTTGTAAACGTATATTCTACGGTAATTCCCTTGTTGTGAAGATCCGCTCCCTCAATCGCGATCATTGCTTCCATTCGTTCCACGATGTCTGCGGGCTTCTCGGTAATCGTATCCTTACCCGATTCGATTCGAGCCATATCAAGCACCTGGTTTACAAGGCGTACAAGCTTTTGTCCCGATATTTCGATATTTTTTAAGCAATCTCCCACCTTTTCCGGATTATCGATATATTTTTTTGCCATCGATGTATATCCCACAATCGCATTCATGGGTGTTCGGATATCATGAGACATGTTGAACAAGAATCTTGTTTTTGACATATTTGCTTCGTTTGCCTCATCTTTGGCTTTTTGAAGCTCCGCATTTATTTTTCCTTCGATTGCAAGGCGCTTACTTGTCTCATAATTGCTTCTCATAAAAGTATATGCGGAAACTATGAGAGTCACCACAACGCATACTCCGCATATAAATACGAGGGTAGCATTGTCTATGAGGAAATCGTTAAACGTATATTCTCTTTCCATAATTCCGTATTTCATAAGAAGAGCATTTATTTCGCTGTCTGAAATATCGGATATTACCCTGTTTAAAATTTTAACCGAATTATATTCGGATTTGGGCAGCGCAAACGCAAGCCCTATATTGGCGGGCGAATCGATGCTTTTTAAGATTCTGTTTTCGGAAATCAGCTCCGTTGCCTTATAACCGTTTAATATTACCGACGTAACATCACCCTTTTTCATTGCTTCGATTGCAGCCTTTGGCATATTGTATGTCTTGATTACGGCATCGGGATATGATTTTTTTACAAAAAGTGAAAACGGCGTCCCTGATATTACGCCGATTTTGTTGAGTTTTTCTTCGTCATAGTCACCTATGTATATAATCGAGGCAGTCGTGTTCAAAACGGTGCTCGTAAGAAGAATATTGTTATTTTCCGCATAATTTGGGTCACTGTATGCCGGGAAAAATGCACAGATTTCGGAATTATTGAGTGCTTCCGTAAGCTCGGTATAATTATCGTAAAATTTGTATTCGACCGTCATCCCGTAGACAGCCGTAAAGTCCTTTAATTTTTCCGCAATGTCCGCAACAATACCGGAAACCTTTCCCGTTTCAGGATCAATATCCGAAAAAGGCATATAATCCTTCACGCAGCCTATCACAAAGGTGTTGTGATTCTTTATATATTCCGCTTCCGAATCAGAAAACGATCTTTTTAAAATCGAAGACATTGGATAATATTTATCTTCGAGATAAATATCATAATTCGGCTCAACAAGATAAATATGCTCGAGTGCCTCATTTATTTCGGTCAAAATTTCGGGACGCCTGCCGCTCACACCGATATAGGTTTGTGATTCTCCGATATGGCAAAGAGGAATAAATGCGTCGTTTGCCTGTTCCGCGGCGATATCGATAACATCGATTTTGTCATCATAAAAGTCACGAAACATTTCTTCAAAGCCGGCATAATAAACAAGTGTCGGACTTATCCCTTTTTCTTTTATCCAATCATTCAAAAGAATTGTCTGGTAAGCGCCCGTTATTACGCCTATACGCATGCCCGACAGGTCGTCAGGAGAAAATCCCGATACCGAAATCTTTGATATCGAGCCGTTATTAACCATAATGCCGTTGTTTTTTGTATAAAGATAATATTTTTCGGATGCCATGGGACGCGCAGACCACAAAATTCCGTCGGATCGCTCATCCGTAACGGTCAAATTCCCCATTATGTCTATTTCGCCTGATTTAAGCATGGAAAGAAGCTCGTCAAGTCCGCCGTAAACATATTCATAATTCCATCCCGTAACGGATGCGATTTTTTGGAAATATTCGTAACCGAGACCGTACTTTTCTTCTCCCGCATTTCCTTCCGAAAATCCGTCAATCAGAAACCATCCGATTTTTATCGTTTTTTCGGTGGCATAGGCTTTTGTATTACCGGGATTCAGATTTAAAACAGCAAATACGGGCGCAAAAATATTATTTGAAAGCGCAATCAAGACAAGCGCAAAAATAACTTTTTTTGCCTTTCCCGCAAAAAAAGCTTTAAACCCATATTTGATTTTTTTTAAAATCAAATTCACGTTCTTCATTTACAATATTTGGCTATTGTGGAAATAAGTGTTTTCACGTCGACGGGCTTTGAAAGATGGTCATTCATCCCCGCGGCGCAGGATTTCTTTTTGTCTTCATCAAATGCATTTGCGGAAAGCGCAAGTATCGGAATATCGGAATTCGGATATGTCTTTCTGATGTATCTTGCGGTTTCGTATCCGTCCATAAAAGGCATTTGAATATCCAGAATCATTATGTCAAAGCCGGTTATTCCGAGCTTTTCTATATATTTTAATGCCATATTTCCGTCTGACGCCGCAGTTACCAAGATTCCTTCTTCCCGCAAAATTTCCGAAACTATTTCACGGTTCATTTCGTTGTCTTCGGCAAGCAAAACTCTTTTTCCCTTTAATTCCTTCTTAAAATCCGCATAATAAAGCAGTTCCGGATTTGTTGACATTTCACCTTCCTGAATACGGCAGGGAATTTTAACCGTAAATGTGGTACCCGAATATTTTTGGCTTTTGCAGGTAATCGTGGCTCCTATCAAATCCGCATAGCTCTTGCAAATCGCAAGCCCGAGTCCCGTGCCCGAAACCTTTGTGACGGTTTCGGAATTTTCCCTCGTAAACCGTTCGTACATATGCTCCTGAAATTCCTTGCTCATTCCTATTCCGTTATCCTCAAACGAATATTTGAACATGCAATATCCCGGTCGGTCAGCTTCGATTTCCTCGCATACAACCTTTACATACCCGCCATCCGGTGTATACTTTATTGCATTTCCGATAATATTCGCAAAAATACGGTTCATATGCACAATATCGCAATAGACATATCTGTTTTTGATATTTTGAAACGAAAACGTAAGCGAAATGTCCTTTGCATGCGCCATTTCGGCAGCCATGTCCTTAATGTGCGCAAACGACAAATACACGTCGCCGTACATTTCCTCACTTTTTAACGTCCCGTTTTCGATACGGCTCATTTCCAAAATATCGTTTATGATGCTGAGAAGCGCTTCGCTTGCGATGCCGGATTTTGTCAGGCAGTCCTTAACCTTTTCGGGATTATTTAAGTTCCTTAACGCCATGGAATTATATCCTATAATAGCATTCATCGGCGTGCGGATATCATGAGACATATTAAACAAAAATTTTGTTTTGGCTTCGCTTGCGGCTTCCGCCTTTTTGTATGCTTCCTTTATTTCGTATTCGGAGCGTTTTTCTCTGTCAATCGAAAAAAGTGCCATGAGAAGGCCGCGGTTGTCAACCTCACGTGCAAAACGAAGTCTGTACCAGTGATAATCCGAAGCAGTCCCCATCCTAAAATCCACGGAGTACTTTGGTGTGTTTTGAAGAATCGTTTTGATGTTTTCCATATTCACCTTTGACAAAAATTCCGTAAGGTCGTCCGGCAAAACACATTTGTTCCAAAATTCCATAAGACGCTCATGCTTTGTCATTTCTGCGGGAAGAGAATTAAAAAATTCCTCAATCGTCTTATTTGCAAAAAAGCGCGTGATTTCATGTGTCACCATGTCTATATGACATATATAATCGTAATTTTCGGACAGTGTCCTTATGATACTGTTGTATCTTTCGTTTTTTAGGAGTTCTTCCTTGTAACGAATCTCATTTGCGGATACGGCATCAAGCTTTTTAAAAGAAAACATGAGCGTGCTCGGATCAAATTCCGTATTTCGTTCAAGTACGTCTATTGCAACACGCCACATAATATTTTCGTTGTCTTCCATCGAAAAAACAAATTCCCTGTGATTTTCTGCTGCCAAAAAACGACGCAAAAATCTCACATCCGTAATCACCTGCGTGTCTTTGCGATATTTTGCTCCAACTCTTTCCTCAAATTTTTTTGAGAGATCAGAATATTTTGTCGAATCGCAAATTATTCCGATATTGTCATACCCAGACTTGATTACCGGACGAACCTCGTCATTTTCGATATCTACCATATAAATCGCATCATATTCCGAAAGAAGATTGTTTACGACGATGTCATTCATGATTTCGGCATCGCACTCCGAAAAATCCAGGATAACCTTACGCTCGCTCACCCTTGTCACACGCACCCTGTGCCATGTATAAGGTCCCGTTATATTGCTTCTGTATTCCTTTATGCATGCTTCGCCGATTTTTAAGGATTTTTTTAAATCAACTTTTTCCCCGAAAAGCTTATCAAATTTTTGATAGTCGAGAGGATGAACAAATTTTTTAACAAAAAGATTTACAACGCTTTTATAATTTTCGGATGACTTTATCACCGCATCCGTCTGTGGGCGGTTTATAAGCGTGCGGAATGAATTGTCATACAGATCCAAAATAAAAGCCGCATCGCTTCCCCGTACGATTTCCGTGACTATTTTGTTTATGTTTTCGTGCTCGTCAATATTTAAATCCAAAAAACCTGAAATGTTTTGGCAGGTTCCGTATACACGCCTTGCATATTCACAGGACTTGTCCCTCATGCCGTCAAAACGCACGATCACCTTTTTTCCGTCCGCCGCATACCACGTATATTCGATTTCGCACGGAAATTCATACATTTTTCTGATTGCGTCAAGGACATTTTTGTGGTCGCTCACATCGATATTTTTTGACCATATGTCATAAAGCGCTTCGGGCGCAAGCGATGTGTCGTAGCCCATATATTCCGACACATGGTCGCTCAAATACATTTTGGGTGCGGACGTATCGTTATTCTCGATTGCCCAAAAGCCCATCCTCGCATTTTTCAAAATATCACCCGTATAATCACAGGTTTTAATGTCAGCCCCCATAACAAACTCCTCCGATGAGAAATTATCCTTTTATGCCTTCTTCCTTTATTTTTCGTTTTTCATTATTGTTTTTTTGATTATTTTGCCTGTCAATGCCGCAACATAAATTTTTACCGCGTCAGGCACAATATACGGGAATACGCATAACGTAAGTATTCCCAAAAATCCGTAGCCCGATCCGTTTTTCATGCTTACCGCATAAAACCACACCGTTCCCGTTATATAACAACAAATGTTTCCGATTGCGAGAGCAAATATTTTATAAATCAATTTGCCGAATTTGTTTTTTAATACATTTTCAAAAATCAAATATACGATTCCCATAACAAGGAATCCCACAATATATCCGCCGGTATACGAAACAAGATGCGAAACGCCCCCTTTAAATCCGGTAAATACCGGGATTCCTACAAGCCCCATAAGGATATAAACAACGGTCGAAACTGTTCCTCTTTTGCCGCCGAGTGCCACAAGTATGAGTGCCACACCAAATGTCTGAAGTGTAAACGGAACCGCCGAAAAGGGTATCATTATTTGAGACGCAATCGCTATTATCACCGCCCCGACACCGGAATAAACCATGTCAAGCGTTTTAAATTTCTTTATCATAATTTTTTAAGTCTTCTTTTAAATCCTTGTTTTTGTTGTCGCTTTAATTTTTGCCGCTTTAATTATTGATACTTTAATGATTTTGCATCCGGTTTTTGTATCATCCTCCAAATTGCAAAACAACCAAAGCTTTCAAATTATTTTAGCATAAATTTCCTGTATACAACAAGAAATATTATATAAATTAAAGTAAGAAGCCGTCCGGTATAATATGCAATACATTGCAAATATCCAAAAGCTTTTCGTCTGTGGAAATTCCTTCGCCGATTATCATTTTAACACACCTGCTTATACGTATACTTTGCATAATTTTTTACCGTTTCACTCATAAAGAAAACAGTCTTCCGTATGTGCTTTCACGATTCCCGTTGCCTGCAAAAAAGCATAAATCGTCACCGTTCCCACAAATTTCATTCCCCTTTGCCGTAAATCCGCGGAAATCGCATCTGATAACGGACTCGATGTAATTGTTAAATCGGGTTCTTTTGTTATAAGCCCGCCCGTAAAGCTTGTAAGATAATTTTTAAAATCGCCGAACTCCTCAGTTATCAGTTTATAAATGCGGCTGTTATCTATACAGGCCTTTATTTTTGCGCGATTTCTGATAATCCCGGGATTTTTCATGAGTTCTTCCTTTTTTTGTTCGTCAAAAGAACACACTTTTTCTATATCAAATCCGCAAAAAGCCGCACGCAGGTTTTCGCGCTTATTCAAAATGCATTCCCACGAAAGTCCCGCCTCGAACGTTTCCAGGATAAAAAGCTCATATAAATCGTGCTCGTTATCAGGCATCCTTCCCCATTCGTTGTCATGATACGAAATATAAACCGGATTTTTCATGTTGCACCAAAAGCAGCGTGGAAGAGAATGAGCCGGAGACATATTTTGTTTTTTTGTAATCGTATTTAATGAAGACATGATTTTCCTTTCTTATAAACAGCTTCCTTTTGTATTTCTTCCCGTATAAAACTGTTTTTCTTACAAGACTCTCTGTGATACCGCATTTAGACCTTTGCCGACGGTTCCAAAAAAATATACAATGCCATGCCACTCTTAGAAAAACCTATTTATTCGGATTTGAAAAATCTCTCTTTCTTCATGCAAGCCAAAGTTGACTGCGGCACAGTTATATGGAACAACGACATAGATATCGCTCCGGAACATTTATACGAATGTTCCGAAACGTTTTAACCAAAAAAACTCTCAAACCGATTTTAAAATAACGGTCACTTCAAAGTGCAATTCTCTTCTCAAATCACACTGTCTTAAAAAAACAGTAACCGCCCTGCTGCATTATACTTATCAAAGTGGACATATTTATTAAATAGATTTACTATTAACATA
>CAVJHK010000065.1:0-7726 GCA_963649295.1 Lachnospiraceae bacterium
TGTTGTTTGCAGATATATTTATGAACTTTGCGATGCGTTTAACGGATTTTACCATGATACAAAGATTTTGACGGAAGAGTCAAAGGAAATATTGGAAAGCAGGATAAAGCTTTTAAGTCTCACCAAAGGAGTTCTTGAAGACGGGATTTATATGCTCGGCTTTTCCGCACCGGAAAAAATGTAGCAAAAATTGTGGGGATATGGTGTTCTTATGCTTGTCGGAAGAGATAAAGAATTAAAGCTTCTTAAGGAAAGCTATAAAAGTGACGCAAATTCATTTGTGATTGTTTACGGAAGGGAAGGAATCGGCAAAACTTCCCTTGCGTTTGAATTTGCGCGTGAGCTTAAACATGTATATTATGCCGCACAGGACCTTTCGGAAGCAGAGCAGGTGCAAAGTTTTGCGGAAGAACAAAATATAAATGCCGATATAAAAAATATCGCGGAATCATATTATACATGTTTTAAGAATATTTTGGATTCTTATGACAACAAAAAGGTCGTGCTTATATTTGACTTTTTTGAACATCTTTTTGAAGAAGGGGTGGCTTTTAAAGAGGCATTTAAGAGAATATATTCGGAAAAAGAATCAAATGGCCGCTTAATGTTTTTATTTTTAACCGATTCCGTAAACTTTGCGGAACATAAGATGGCTGATCTTTTTTATGACATCTCAAGACTGACAGACAAGACGATTAAACTTAGGGAATTTAATTTTCTTGAGCTTATGGATATGATGCCGGGTGAAAGTCCCGAGAAAATAATATATAAAAGTGCGATTCTCGGCGGTGTTCCGGGGCTTCTTGAAATGTGGGACGTATCTAAAAGCACAAAAGAAAACATAAAAAAGCTTTTCCTCGTAAAAAATGGACCTTTAAGACTTTCCGCAGAAAACATGCTTAAAAAGGATTTAAGGGAACTGTCTGCTTACAATGCCATTTTAAAGACGATTGCAAAAGGAGACTGGAAATTAAACGATATATATCAAAGAACGGGATTTTCAAGAGCCAAGATAAGCGTTTATCTTAAAAATCTTACGGAACTTGATGTTGTCCGCAAAGTAAATTCAATTGAGGCGGGACCGAGGAACGATGTCAAAAAAGGTATCTATTGCATAAAGGACAGATTTATCGCTTTTTGGTACAGATATGTGTTTCCGAATATGTCTCTGTTAAATGCCGGAGAAACGGATCTTGTATATGACAAATATATAGCGCCGGATCTTAACAATTTTATAAGAGAAAAATATGCGGACGTATGCTTTGAATATATGAAGCTTATGGGAGAGCTCGGACGTTTAAAGGGCAATTACTCCGAATGGGGAAGATGGTTCGGAAAGTCAGGAAACATAGATGTAATAGGACAGGATAAATGGGGGCATAATGTCATTGCCTTTTGCACCTTTGTCAAAAGAAAAATCGATATGTCCGATTACAGCAAATATATTGAAATTCTGAAGACTGCATGCATAAAATGCGATGAGCTTTTTGTATTTGCGGCATCGGGCTTTTCGGAAGATTTAAAAAGAATCAGGGAACGTGAAAACATTAATTTGATAAATGTCGATGAGCTTTAAAAAAACTTGAATCAATCTTTTGGGATGAATTATGAAGGATATAATCGGAAAGATTTTAAAAAATAATAGGCTTTTATGCATCCTGCTTGCCGTTGTAACCGCTTTTTCGATATTCGGACAATATTATGCGGTATATGCCGCCACAGACCCGACATACAGTGTTACGGCGGAAACAGAAGGTATAAAGGGCTTTGTTGTAAAGGCACTCACTTCCCTTAATGTTCGCTCGGGACCGGGAAGGGATTATTCAAAGATAAGACATCCGGTGACGGATAAGACGGTTGCGTTAAGCAACGGAGACCTTGTTGCCGTAATGGATGAAATAGATGTTGCGTATGATGACGGAAGCACGGCACTCTGGTATGAAATAAGATGGGTATCTGAGGATGATATTGAATTCCACGGATATATAAATGCGGCATATACGGAAAAAACGGGAGATCCTGCGATTCCTTTGCCGACTGCGACACCTGATCCGGATACAATTCAGACACCGACCGTAACTCCTACTATGGTGCCCGTTACGGGAAGTGTTACACCGAGTGTGACACCGAGTATAAAACAGGAAAGACCGGGAATCGGGAGTTACATTGATCCTGAAGCGGGGCTTTACGGAGTGGCTGCGGTGGTAGTATGTCTTTTGGCTTTTTTGTTAATATATGCAATATATTATAAATTATCTTTTGTATTCAACAAAAATAAAAAGAATCCGGCAAATGCACAACTCAGATATTATGAACGACGGCTGAATTCCCAAAATGAACAAAAAGAAAAGATGCTGAAAGAAAAAGCGGAAAGGGAAGAGAGCGAGCGGATAAGACGTGATACCGAAAAAATCAGAAAAGAACTTGATGCCTTAAAGACAGGAGACAGAATTATGCATAAGTTTTTCGGCAAGGGCATTGTTGTCGATAACCTGGACCCGGATATAATAAGTATAAGATTCGGAAACGAAATAAGGTGCATAGACAAAGAGAGTGCCGCGTTGAAGAGAGTTTTATTAAAAATATAATATAAAGAAAGCAGGAAAAATTATGAAAAACATTTTAGAAGCATCGTTTGTAAAGGAAATGATGGACACGACAGCCAATATGTACAGACTTGGCTGGGATGAGCGAAACGGCGGAAATATAAGCTATTTGCTGAATGAAAACGAAGTGGCAGAGTATCTTGATCTTTCAAAAACAATAAGAACGATTCCGCTCGGATTTGATGCGAGAACGCTTGCCGGAAAGATTTTTATTGTGACCGGAACCGGAAAGTATTTTAAGAACGTGACCTTTGATCCCGAAACAAATCTCGGTATATTTAAGATTTCGGCAGACGGCATGAATGCGGAACTTTTGTGGGGATATAAGGACGGAGGGAGATTTACGAGTGAGCTTCCGGCACATCTTATGACACATATGACAAGGCTCAAAAAAGATCCCGAGCACAGAGTGGTTATGCACAGTCATCCCACATATACTCTTGCCATGAATCAAGTAGTTGAGCTTGACGACAGGATTTTTACGAGGGCACTTTGGAAAACATGTACAGAATGCATTGTTGTTTTCCCGGACGGAATAGGTGTACTCCCGTGGATGGTATGCGGAAATAACGAAATAGGTGAGGCAACAGCCAAAAAGATGGAAGATTACCGCCTTGTCATCTGGGGAATGCACGGAATTTACGGAACGGGAAAGACAATGGACGAAACCTTCGGACTTATCGAAACCGTCGAAAAAGCGGCTGAGCTTTATATGATTGCTGCGGGACTTCCAAAGGTAAATACGATTCGTGATGAGGAATTAAAGGCTGTTGCGGAATTCTTTAAGGTGAATTACAGAAAAGATTTTTTGGACATTTAAGGATGTTGTAAACAGGAACTTTATGAAGGGCGGAGAAATTTTCTTCGCCCTTAAAATTTATAAGCCGTTTATTGTTATGGATTATTACACATGATATAATAATTTGTGATTGTTTAACTTGAGTCGAAGAAATATTATACCTATGCTGAAAAAGACGTGGGATTATGACAAATTTTAGAAAAATAAGAGGGTCAAAATGAAAAAAAATAATTTTTTTCTTGGGATTTTGTTTACTGTTTTGCCTATAGTTGCATATCTTATGACATCGACGATTGTAAGCAGTATTGTTCAAATGTTTTATATCGCAAAGATATACGAAAACGGGATTCCGTCCGATATAACTGAAATTGAAGCCGTTACGGCATATTTGACGGAAGAACTTTTAAAAACGGATTATACGGGGACCGCTACATTTTTTGCGGATATTGTAGGTGCAATAATTGCATTTTTTTGGATGAGGACATTGCGGCGCTATTCCCTTCCCGCAAAAAAAGTTTTTAACATAAAAAGAGTTGTCATATTGCTTTCACTCGGAATGTTCATTCAGGTGGCTACAGGACTTGTTATGGGATTATTGTTTATGATTCTTCCGGAAAGCGTTTCCGAAAATTATATGGAACTTTCGGGGGCTCTCACCGGAGAACAGACATCTGTTTTTATGGTACTTGCGGTGGTTGTTGCGGCACCGGTATGCGAGGAACTTTTTTTACGTGGCCTTGCACTTCAATACGGCAGAAAGTATATGCCGGATACGGCTGCGATAATTATCACGTCACTTGCATTCGGAATGATTCATTTTTCGAATATCGGACTTGCCGGATTTTCGGGAGTAATTGTACAGGTTATTTATGCTTTTGTTTACGGAATTGTGCTTTCGTATGTCACAATCAAATTTAAGAATGTATGGGCATCTGTTCTTGTACATTTTGCAATAAACGGATTTGCCGAGATTCTTTCTTTTATGAATACGGAATCTTGGATCACGGGAGTTATAATGATAATTATTCTTTTGCTTTCGGGAGATGCGGCATATTTTATGTTTAAAAAAGCGGGTGTGCCGACTGAATATACGGAAGCCGAAGCACAAATGTTTTTGCCTGAAGAACCGTTTACGGAAAATATTTAAGAAATTTTTAAAGACGTTTTAAGTCAACAAGAGGTATATATGGGCAGATTTTTATTAAAGCTTGAAAGGAAATTCGGAAAATATTCGATAAAAAACCTTTCGCTTATTATGATTATATGTTACGGCATCGGCTATATAATCGAATATATATATCCCAATGCAATAACATGGCTTACCCTTAATCCGTATTATATTTTGCACGGACAGATATGGCGTATTTTTTCTTGGATATTGATACCGCCGGACAGCGGTATTAATATCTTTACATTTATAATGTTATATTTCTATTATTCGATAGGAAAGACATTGGAAGAGATGTGGGGAGATTTCAGATACAATGTCTATATTCTGTCCGGAATCCTGTTTACGATTTTGGGCGCTTTTTTGATATATGGCATTGCTTATATTCAATTTTCGGAAGAGCTTTCAAAAGGCGTATTTACTGCCGAACAGCTTTTTACGACCATTGCATATTTGCAGGGAAACAGCATAACGGAATTGCCGTGTTATTGGTTTACCGAGATTTCGACATATTATGTATGCATGTCGATCTTCCTCGCTTTTGCGACAATGTTCCCGGAGACGCGCGTTTATGTCATGTTTATAATTCCGATAAGGATTAAGATACTCGGTATAATAGAGGCTGTATTTGTTGCCGTTGAAATTTTTACGTCGATTGTCGAAGGTAAATGGTATAAGGCAATAATTATTTTGTTGTCACTGCTCAATTTTACGATTTTCTTTTTTACAAACAGGAGTATTGTAAATCATATTAAATACAATAACATAAAGAGACGTTCGGACTATATGGGAAAGATTCGTTATGCACGCGCAAATATGGGACAGGAGGCAGTGCATGAAGGAAAAAAGGTAATTACGCGTCACAAGTGCGCAATATGCGGAAGAACCGAGCTTGACGGGGATTTGGAATTCAGATTCTGTTCAAAGTGCGACGGAAATTACGAATATTGCAAGGATCATATCAACAATCACGAACACGTTAAGAGGATTTGATTGAATATTAAACAGAATAAGATTTAATTTGAGGGGAATAACAATGGCTGACATAAAAGATATTGAATACGAAATACGAAAAGGCAAAAATTTGGAGCAAAACATACCCGTATATATAAGCGAAATGGCATCGCTTTACGGTGAAACGGCAAGCTATAATCTTGCGATGTCGCTTATGATACAGCTCGAAAAGGTAAGAGTGGATGCTTACGAATATGACGAAAATAATCAAAAGCTGTTTGAAAGCTTGTTTGATGAAATTAAGGCACTTTGTAAAGGACAAATGACTCCGGAAGACGTAGATAAGGCAATTTTACGTGTTATGGATTTACGTGAAAAAATTTCCGGACGCATGGAAAACGTTACGGCGAAAGTCGATAAGCTCTTGATGCATGAATATGTTTTAAAAAGACTTGAGCCGAAGTTCGGCTATGTTGCCGTAAATGAATTTGACGATGACGAAAATGCAAAAGACATCTTAAGGTGGATATTTAAAGATGATGACAATATGCAGATAAACGAGCGCATAAAAACAGCCGTTTCCTGTCTTCCGATAAGATATACAAGATCCAAAATTATTGACATGGTTGACAATACTTTTTCTTTTTATGCGAAGTCGGACAAAAAGGCGATAGACGGATTTGATTATATGCTGAGAACCGCCTGCGGTCTTTTGAAGTCTAAAGAAGAATTTGACGTATACAAAAATTTAAACGAAATGCTCACAGAGCTTGAAAATGCGGATTATGCAAATTTGGAATCACAGCATTATTTTGAGCTTAAGGATGACTTGCGGCTTTCGTCGGGACTGGTTGAAGATCTTGCGGATGAGCTTACAGACCTGATGGATCTTTCAAATCAATTGATATCGGTTCTTCTTACCAAAAATTATTTTACGGTTTCGGGTGAAAAAAACGTAAATAACGTTTTGGAACTAATGAACAAAATGATAAATGACGAGGAGAATTACGATACGTGTTTTGATGGAACGGAAAAGCATATAGAGGAACTTCATGAAAGAATTGAGGATGAAGAATCGATTCTCCTTGTCATTAAAGAAAATTACAGGAAAAAGGTTGATGAACTGATGCTCTCGGCTCCCTTTGAGAGACTTTTGACCGTATGCCGCCTAAACGGATCGAGCACATTTGCGACCTTGATCGAAGAAAATACGGAAATCGACGACAATTATTTAAATAAAGTACGGGAGGATTTTAAGAAAGATCTTTCGGAACTTTGGGAGGCAAGCTCGAGGCTTAAGAGACGCGCAATTTCCGCACAACTCATAAAAGAGCTTCCCGTAATGTTTTCGTCGCACAAGGAAGTCATGGATTATGTATGCGGGACACTTAAATCATGTGCGGATGCGGACGAAAAACAGGTAAGCATCAATCTTATAAAAGAAAATTATGATTAAATTCGCAAATCCGTTATATCTCGGAGACAGTGTCAAAAGGAAAAAAAATCGCATAATAAGAAAGATTTTGAATAACGGATTTTGCGATAATGTTTATCTTATAACGAATCCCGCAAATACGGAGAATCTTTTTGACATAATAGAAGAGCAGCTGCTCCTCCTTCCATGCTACGAAAAAAGAGAAATTATTATTTTTGCGATTGCGGGAAGTATGTCGGAGGCGCAGGAACTTTTACTTGAAATCATAGAAGACAAAATATGCTGATACTGAAAATTATAGGAATTATATTTTTAAGTATTGTCGGAATGCTTGTTTTTTTGATTCTTACGGTACTTTTTATACCGATAAGGTATGGACTTATCATAAAAAAAGACAAAGATGATTTTTTTGTCGATGTCGATACTACATGGTTCTTATCGTTTTTTGGATTTAAAATAAGACTTAAAAACAAAAAAATAACAAAAATGATAAGAGTCGGCTTTTTGAAATGGTATAATGACGAAAGTACAACAAAAAAGCATGATCAAACAGAGCGGAAAAAAACAAAGGACAAAACTAAAGAAAAAGAAATAGGCGAATCCGAGGCAAAATCAGGGATTTCGTTATTTAAGAGATTTAAAAATCTTTTTAAGAACAGAATATATTGCAAACGTGTTTTTGAAAGGGAAAAGGATGTTATTTTAAAAGCCCTGTATAAAACAAAAAAGCTTATAATTCATATTTCGCCGCATGATATGAAAGG
>CAVJHK010000066.1:0-7704 GCA_963649295.1 Lachnospiraceae bacterium
CCATGTGGCATGACATGATGAGAGGCTTAAAGGGCGGACGGAGCTTCTGGCTTATGGAGCAGACACCGAGCGTCACAAACTGGAAAGAATATTGTACCCTAAAGCGACCCGGTGAAATGCGTGAATTAAGCTATCAGGCGGTTGCACACGGCGCAGATACGGTGATGTTTTTTCAAATGGTGCGTTCGGTGGGCGCATGCGAAAAATATCACGGGGCTTTCCTTGATCATTCCATGCGCACCGATACGAGAGTGTTTAAGGAATGTGCGGCGCTTGGCGCGGAAATTAAGGAATTAAAGGGAAATCTGATTGCGGCACGCACAAATTCACGAGTGGCCATATATTTTGACTGGGAAAACTGGTGGGGGATCGCATACAGTGCGGGGCCTACAACGGAGCTTGATTATCCTGCGGAAGTAAGGAAATTTTACCGTGCCTTTTATGAGCTTCATATCCCCGTAGACATGATCGGGACGGAAGACGATCTGTCAAGGTATGACATTGTAATCGCACCCGTGCTCTATATGGTAAAAACAGGATATGACGAAAAAATCCGTGACTTTGTAAAAAAAGGCGGACATTTTGTGACAACCTTCTTCAGCGGCTATGTTGATGAGCATGACCTTGTCACATTAAACGGATATCCCGGAAAATTAAAGGATATTCTGGGCATTTGGGTTGAAGAAATAGATGCTTTGCCGGCAGGCAAACAAAATGTTTTTAAGTGGAACAATAAGGAATACAAGGCAAATCTCCTTTGCGACATTGTTCATACGGAGGGTGCGGCCGTACTTTCAACATACACGGAGGACTTTTATGCGGGATCTCCCGTAATTACCGAAAATGATTTTGGCGACGGAAGGGCATATTATATAGCAACAAGTGCGGATACGGATTTTTATTACGATTTCTTTGAAAAGATTACGGAAGACCTAAATATCCCCGCACTCGGAGCGGCACCGCGTGACGTTGAGCTTACCATAAGATGCAAAGGCAGCACAAACTTCATATTCGGCCTCAACCACAGCCACGAGCACAAGTGCTTTAAGATTTGGTCGGATTCGGTTGATTTGCTTACGAATGAGGAATTCAGGGCAAATGAGGAAATATGGCTTGACGATATGGGTGTAAGGATACTTAAGATGAAATAAGGCAATACCGGAAATGAGCAATACCTAAAATAGGAAATACTGATATAAGGCAATACGGAAAATACGTAATACTGATATTAAGCAATACCCGTAATATTTTGATATGAGACATAAAAAGACTCTTAAACGTAATTTAAAGCTACGTTTAAGAGCTTTTTTTTAATCGGAAAATTTGTTTTTATGCGGCAAAACGTTCAGTAAGGCGCAAAGATGCTATTTTAAATTCTGTTTTGCCGGTATGATGTTATTTAATTCCGTTTTGCCATTATATCGATAAAATATTGAGCGGGATCGTTTAAGGGCGCCGAATCGTCATATGCCGCAACAATACGGCGGGCGGGGATTTTTTCGGTTACGTTGAGCTCATAAAGCGATGAATTTGTTTTTGTCTTTAGGCTGTAATCGGGAACAAAAGCTATTCCGAGCCCGATTTCGGCAAGATCTATAAGCAAATCGTTTGACGCAACCTCGATGGACGGCACAAGGTCTATTGACGATTTTTGGAAAAGCTCATGCAAAAATACGCTTGTTGTGGAATGCTTGTCGAGCATGAGAATGGGATATTTTGAAAGAGCGCGCAGGTTCATCTCCTTGCCTTCAAAGGGAAAGGCAGAGCGGTCGGCAACAAACATATCCTTAAAATCGGCAATCGGAACAACCTTCATTGTGCTGTTGAGCGTGGGATTGGGATAGTTTGAAACAATCAGATCAACCTTGTTTTCTTCAAGCAAAGCAGCACAGCCCGAAGACGACGCATTTATGACCCGGATATGGATGTCCGGGTATTTTTTGTGAAATTCGTTAAAATAAGGCACAAGGAAATAACGGCATATTGTGTCGCTTGCGGCAATCTTAAATTGTACCTCGCCCGATTCCTTTGCGGCCGAAAGCTGGTTTTCGGCTTTTGTTATGAGTCCGATTGCGGGCTCGATATGCTTAAAAAGAAGCTCACCCTCACGCGTGAGTGAAACCTTTTTGGTGCTCCTGACGAAGAGCGTCTGACCGAGCCTTCGCTCAAGCACTTTTATCGACTGACTTACCGCCGACTGCGATATAAACAGATCGGCTGCCGCATCCGAAAAGCTGAGTGATTTTGCGACATGGTAAAAAACTTTGTATAGTTCATAATTAACGTCTGTCATTGTAGCCTCCGAAATTTAATTTTGATTGGTGATTGTGAGCGGATAAACTATATATGTTTTACCATAAGATGAAGTAATAAATCAAGTGAGAAGTATTAATTTTAATAATAAAATGATTTGTGGTTAAATAGTAGCGTTCACGGTAAGTGCATTTTATGTAAAGGATTGAAACCTAAGCTTCGGCTTTTGGTTAAATGTATTTGAGTATAAAAAAACACAAATACGGAAAAACCGGAAATGATTTTTTGGCAGACAGGAGACAAAAATGGTTAAAAGAATTTATTCGGAAAAGAAGGAACAATATGCCGTTCGCGCGCGCGAGCTTAAAAGTGAAATAAGAGATTATCTTGAGATTAAGGGAATAAACGGCGTACGCGTTCTTGTCCGCTATGATGTCGAAAATATAAGCGACGAAAGCTATCAAAAGGCACTCGGAACGATTTTTTCGGAGCCGCCGGTTGATTTTATATATGAAGAAAAATTTCCCGTATCGGACACGGAATTTTATTTTTCGGTTGAATATCTTCCGGGGCAATTTGATCAAAGAGCGGATTCATGTGTGCAAGCGGTGCGCCTTTTAAACGAAAACGAAGAGCCCGTGATAAAGTGCGCCGTTACATATGTTTTTGACGGAAATGTAACGGATGCGGAAAAAGATAAAATAAAAAAGTTTTGCATAAATCCCGTAGACCAGAGAATTGCGGATGAGAAAATCCCCGATACTCTTGACTTAAGCTACAGTATGCCCGCAGATATAAAGACCTTTGATCGCTTTACGGTGATGGACGAGAGTGACCTTAAAATACTTTATGAGTCATTAAATCTTGCAATGACCTTTGAGGATTTTGAATTTATAAGGGATTATTTTAAAAATACGGAACATCGCAATCCCACATTTACTGAAATAAGAGTGTTTGATACGTATTGGTCGGATCACTGCCGCCATACGACATTCCTTACCGAGCTCAAAAATGTTGAGTTTGAAGACGGAAAATATAATAAGCCCATTCGTGAAACATATGAAAAATATGTATCCGCACGAGAGAATTTGTATAAAAATCGTCCCGACAAATATATGTCTCTCATGGATCTTGCGACAATCGGAATGAAGGAATTAAAGGAGAAAGGATATCTTGACGATCTTGAGGAATCCGACGAAATCAACGCGTGCTCAATCGTCGTGCCGATAGATGTGGACGGAAAAACAGAAGAATGGCTTATTTTCTTTAAAAACGAAACACATAACCATCCCACGGAAATCGAGCCCTTTGGCGGTGCCGCAACATGCCTCGGCGGAGCGATAAGAGATCCGCTTTCGGGACGCGGCTATGTATATCAGGCAATGAGAGTTACGGGTGCCGCAGATCCGAGAAAGAGCTTATCTGACACACTTCCCGGCAAATTACCGCAAAGAAAAATAGTTACCGGCGCGGCAAACGGATATTCGTCCTATGGCAATCAGATCGGACTTGCCACGGGACTTGTGGATGAAATTTATCATCCGAATTATGTGGCAAAGCGCCTTGAAATAGGTGCCGTTATGGGAGCCGCAAAAAGGGAAAATGTTATAAGAGAGGATTCTTTGCCCGGTGATGTCATAATACTGATCGGCGGCAGAACGGGCAGAGACGGATGCGGCGGAGCAACAGGCTCTTCAAAAGCTCATAATTTAAATTCCATAAATACGTGCGGTGCCGAAGTGCAAAAGGGAAATGCGCCTACCGAAAGAAAATTACAAAGACTTTTTAGGCGTCCCGAGGTCACCAAAATCATCAAAAAGTGCAACGACTTCGGTGCGGGCGGTGTGAGTGTCGCAATAGGCGAGCTTGCGGACGGAATAGAAGTAAATCTTGATCTTGTCCCAAAAAAATATGCGGGGCTTGACGGAACCGAGCTTGCGATTTCCGAATCCCAGGAAAGAATGGCAGTTGTTGTGGATAAAAATGACGCAGACAAAATGCTTTCTTTTTCGGCATCCGAAAACTTGGAAGCGGTTGCTGTTGCAAAAGTTACAAAAGAAAAGCGCCTTGTATTTAAGTGGCGCGGAAAAGATATCGTAAATATCTCCCGTGATTTTTTGAATACAAACGGAGCGCATCTTACAAACGATGTATATGTGGAGTGCCCCAAAAAACTGTGGAATGATGTGAATTTAAGCGGTAATGGGGAAGAGCAAAATACGGAAGCAAATTCAAAAAATGCCGGAACTGACGGTAAAGATGCCGGAACTGATATAAAGACCAAGTGGCTTAAGACTTTGTCGGATCTTAACGTTTGCTCCAAAAAGGGACTTTCCGAAATGTTCGATTCGTCGATAGGTGCGGGCAGTGTGCTTATGCCCTTCGGCGGCAAATACCGGCTTACGCCTGCTCAGGTAATGGCTGCAAAAGTCCCTGTCTTAAACGGAAATACCATGACCGCAACGATGATGAGCTACGGCTTTGATCCCTTTATTTCGAGCATAAGCCCCTATCACGGAGCAGTTTATGCATGTATTTCGAGTGTTTCAAAAATTGCTGCGGCGGGTGGCGACATAACCAAAATCCGTTTTACGTTCCAGGAATTTTTTGAGAGATTATACGGTGACAAAAAACGCTTCGGTAAGCCTTTTGCTGCTTTGCTCGGCGCATATGCGGCGCAAACGGGACTTAAAATGCCGTCAATCGGCGGCAAGGATTCGATGTCCGGAAGCTTTAACGATATCGATGTTCCGCCGACACTTGTTTCGTTTGCGGTTGACACGGAAAAAACGGACAAAATCATATCGAATGAATTTAAGTGCGTGGGAAATAAGCTTATTCTCTTCACGATGAGGAGAGATGAGTATGAGCTTCCCATATATGCGGATTTCCTTAAGCAAATGGCGATTTTTAAGGCTTTATGCGATAAGGGGTATATTAGGGCGGCATTTGCCGTATCGCACGGAGGTATTGCGGAAGCAGTGTCAAAGGCATCATTCGGAAACGGTTTTGGTGCGGAAATTTTTGACAATGTTGCGGATACCGAAATGTTTGCGGAAGGATACGGAAATCTGCTTGCGGAAATTGAACCGGATGCAGAAGAATTTTTAATAAAATCCGGATTTGATTTTAAGGTAATAGGCAAGGTTACGGAACGTGATTTTGTATATAACGGCATAAAAATCGACGGAAACGAGGCACTGAAGAATTGGACAGGCACACTTGAAGGCGTATTTAAGACAAGGTCGGAGAGTGAAGAGGATAATTCTGTGGCACACGGCACAGAAAATGTCAAAAATTCGGAAGCGTATTGCGAAGAGAGTGCAGAATATTCGGCTGATTTTGTAGCTTCAAATTATCCCGCAGGCATTCCCTTGTTTGATTCAAAAAATATTTATCCGCACGGAATAGGCAAAGCTTCACCTCGCGTATTTATTCCCGTATTCCCGGGAACAAACTGCGAATATGATCTGGAGCGTGCGTTTAAGGCAGCGGGAGCCATAGTCACAAGCATTGTATTTAAAAACAGGGATGCTTATGACATAAAGGAAACCGTTAAAGCATATACAAAAGCAATCAAAAATTCGGAAATACTTATGTTCCCCGGCGGATTTTCGGCGGGAGATGAGCCTGACGGCTCAGGTAAATTTATTGCGGGAGCCTTCAGAAATCCTTTTATAAGCGATGCCGTAAACGATTTGATAACGACGCGCGACGGACTTGTGCTCGGTATTTGCAACGGCTTCCAGGCACTTGTAAAGCTTGGACTTTTGCCTTATGGTGAAATCTGTGATATTTTGCCCGATTCGCCCACGCTTACAAGAAACAGAATAGGACGTCATATCTCAAAAATCGTTTATACAAGAGTTACGTCAAACAAGTCACCCTGGCTTATGGGAGCAAGACTCGGCGCAACGTATGCAATCCCTGCGTCTCATGGTGAAGGACGATTTGTGGCAAATAAAGAGTGGTTAAAGCGCCTTACGGATAATGGGCAAATTGCCACACAATATGTTGATTTAAACGGCAATCCCACATATGACGAAGACTTTAATCCCAATATGAGCTATATGGCAATAGAAGGAATTACGGATAAGACGGGAAGAATTTTTGGAAAAATGGCACATTCTGAGCGTATCGGATCAGATATCGCCAAAAATGTGCCCGGAGTACAGGACCAAAAGATATTTGAGTCGGGAGTAAAATATTTCTTATAAGGAATATTTAAGTTTATCTCAAGCAGAAATATTTAGGGTTAACTTCAGAAATACTTAGGGTTAACTTGACAGGAGAAATTCACCCACATTAAATAAGAGCACAGATACAGGTATAACAAAATTTAGTCGGTTGTGTTTATGCTCCTTAACTTAATCAACTTCTCCTTGTCGCTGCGCTTCATACACTTGATTTCTGCTTCTCTCCTCATTGCGGCGGACTTGGTTTTATATGTCTCATAATAAACAAGCTTTACGGGCGTGCGGTGTGCGGTATATTTTGCACCGCGCCCCGTGTTATGCGCGTTGACGCGTGCGCTGAGATCGACCGTATAGCCTGTGTAATACGTGTTATCGGCACATTTTAAAATGTATGTATAAAAGTTTTTGTTTTTCTCTCCCTCGGGAAGGCAATTTATGAGTGCCTTCCCGTTTTTTTTGAGGTAGTAGTATTTGTCACGGTAATCTGGCAATATGCTTTCTACAAGCGACCAAAATTTTTTGCTGTGATTCATCTGCTTTCTGTGACAAAGCTCGTGAACGATCACATAATCTAAGACGTCATCGGGAACAAGCGAAAGAAGCACATTAAAATTTAAGTTCCCCGTGCGCGTGCAGCTGCCCCAGACAGTGCGCTCCGTGCGGATTGTGATTTTGTGATAATTAATGCCGAGAATCCCCGCATAATAATCACATTTTCGGGTGACTGTTTGGATAAGGTCCTCTTTCATTTTTTTGATATCGGAAGGAGTAAGGGAGTGCGCTTTCGGAAATACCGGCTTTTCCGCTTTTCTTTCAGTTTCTCTCCGCTTTTCGGCGCGTTTAAACAACCTTGCTATATTTTTTTCGTGCTCCGCGACAAAATTTTTTATATATTCGTCACTCAAATAAAGCGGCGCACGGACAAGGAAAATATTGTCATTGGTAATCTCAATGCATATTGTTTTTCTTTTTGTTTTTATTACTTCGTAGGTGAAATCCATGGTGGGGCCTTTTTTTGGGGATTTTATGTAAAAACAGGAAAATGCTTTTTGATACCGGTATTGTCATGCTTGATTCGGTACCCGGGATTTTTTATAGTATTAACCACGAATTTTGTCAATTACATTTTCGGCACTATTTAAAAAAAGTGCCGAAAATATATGTGCTTTTTCGGTATTGAGGGCAAAATACCTTTTGACCTCAACATTATAACATGTATCGGAAAATCCTTTTTTTATCGGGAACAGGTTAAGAA
>CAVJHK010000067.1:0-4639 GCA_963649295.1 Lachnospiraceae bacterium
CATCGGAAATGCTTGAGCAGGTGTACGAAATCGAACGGCTTCACGGGATATCTGTTTCCAACATTGTAATAATGGGGAGCGGCGAGCCTATGGACAATTATGACAATGTCGTTAAGTTCATGAGGCTTGTTTCAGACGAAAAAGGGAAAAACTTAAGTGCCAGAAACATTACCGTGTCAACGTGCGGAATAGTTCCGAATATCATTAAATTTGCGGACGAAAAAATACCGGCAACGCTTGCGATTTCGCTTCACGCGCCGAACGATGAGCTTCGTAAAACAATAATGCCGATTGCAAATGCGTATAAAATATGCGATATACTTGCGGCATGTGAAATTTTCTTCAAAAAAACCGGAAGACGTGTGACTTTTGAATACAGTCTTATAGACGGGGTAAACGATGGCAGTAGAGAAGCAAAAGAACTTGCCATGCTCCTTAAAAATCGAAATTGTCATGTAAATCTTATTCCGGTAAACAAAATAAAAGAAAGAAATTTTTACAAATCAAAGGATGACAATATACGGGAGTTTAAAAATACGCTTGAAAAATACAAAATAAATGTTACTATTAGAAGAAGTATGGGGTCTGATATTGATGCCGCATGCGGACAATTGCGGCGTAGCTACATGGAGGGGCAAAATTGAAATCGGTTGCCTTATCGGATATCGGAAGATATAGGGACATAAACGAGGACAGTGTTTTTAAGTGCGATGATGAGGTCGGAATACTGCCGAATTTTTATATGGTTGCCGACGGAATAGGCGGTCATAAGGCGGGAGACTATGCATCGCAATTTTGCGTTTCAAAATTGGTTGATAATTTAAAAAAAGATACATCAAAAACCGTTATCGGAAGTTTGTTTTCCTCGATTTTGGAGACAAACGAAATGCTTTTTAGGGAATCACAAAAAAAATCGGAACTGTCCGGCATGGGGACAACGCTTGTCTGTGCGACGGTGCTTAAGGATACAATTATTGCGGCAAATGTCGGCGACAGCAGAATGTATATTTATTCGACTGACGGAAGCTTCAAACAGATCACGATAGATCATTCTTTTGTAAACAGCCTGATAATGAGCGGGCAGCTTACAAAAAACGAAGCAATTAGGCATCCGAAAAAAAATGCCATAACTCGGGCAATCGGTGTTGAAGCAGGTGTTGTACCGGATTTTTATGAAGCGGATGTTGATAAAGGTGACATAATACTTTTGTGTTCGGACGGACTCACAAATATGTTACCGGATGACGAAATAAGCGGATTTATCGGAAATCCGATAAAAACGTTGGAAGACAAGGGTATTCAGCTTATTGAACGAGCAAATTTAAACGGCGGCAAAGACAACATCTCAGTTGTACTTATAGAAATATAATAATTACCGGAGGAAATATGCTAGAAACAGGCAGATTGATCGGCGAAAGGTATGAAATAAAAGAAAAAATAGGAACGGGTGGAATGGCTGATGTCTATAAGGCATTTGACACACGTCTTAACCGCATGGTTGCGATAAAAGTTTTAAAGCAGGAATTTTCCGAGGACAAAAGCTTTATAACGCGCTTTAAAAACGAGGCGCAGGCGGCGGCAGGACTTTCTCATCCGAATATCGTGGGAGTATATGATGTGGGCGAAGATAAGGGCTCATATTATATTGTGATGGAATTGATTAACGGTGTTACGTTAAAAAAATTTATCGAGAAAAAGGGTAAGCTTGACGTACGTGAAGCTGTTGCCGTTGCGATTCAGATTGCGCAGGGAATGGAAGCGGCTCATAAAAATAAGATAATTCACCGCGATATCAAACCGCAAAATATAATGATTTCGAGAGACGGCAAGGTGAAAGTCTCAGACTTCGGAATCGCAAAAATTGTTTCGTCCGATACCTTTGTTCAAAATGCCGTGGGTTCGGCACATTATCTTTCGCCCGAGCAGGCACGCGGAGGATATTCCGATGCGAGAAGCGATATATATTCACTAGGTGTTACCTTGTATGAAATGCTTACGGGCAAAACACCTTTTTCAGGCGATTCGGATGTCAACGTTGCGATAAAGCATATTAAAAACGAAGCACGTCCCGTGAGGGAAATTGTTCCGGATGTTCCGTATTCACTTGACATGATCGTCAGAAAGTGTATGCAAAAGCATCCCGATAAACGTTATTCGTCGGCGACGGAGCTTATTGAGGACTTAAAGCTTTCGATAAAAAATCCCGAAGGGGAATTTGTCAATATTAAAAATGATGCCGATGCCGGAACGAGAAATTTTACGAATGAAGAAGCGGAAGAAATAAAAACGAGGGTTTCTTCCCAAAAAAAGGACTATCCGGAAGAACCAAAGGTTATCAAAGCCAAAAATTCGTATAATTCAAGGCGCCTTTCAAAAGAAGATTACGAAGAAATAGATACAATCGATTCGAAATTTGAAAAAGTTGTAATTGTTATCGCCATATTTGCGGCACTTGCCGTAATAGGCGGCGCGGCATTGATCTTTGTAAAATTGTTCGGCGGATTGGATTTCGGAAACAGCAAAAATAACATTACACCGACACCTGTGGTTTATGTTACTGCAACTCCCGTACCGACAAGTGTTACCGTATCGACTCTTTCGATGCCGAATCTTTACGGATATACCAAGGAAGACGCCGAAGCTTTGCTTATGGCAAAATCTCCCGATTTTGTTATTGTTTATGAGGACAGCGAATATTCGTCACAGGATGCGGGAACGGTAATAAAACAATATCCGCTTGCAAGTACGGATGTGCTTACAAACGGCACGGTAAGGCTTACTTTGTCCGCAGGCGGAAAGCCGATTACGGTTCCGAAGGTTGTAGGACTTACGGAAGCAAACGCAAGGAGCCAGCTTGAAACGGTAGGTTTTAATGTCCAGATTACTTATGAGCCCAGCGAACAGATAAATTCGGGGCTTGTTACAAGAACCAATCCCGCAAATGGTATTGTTGCGCATGACGGGGATTCGATTATTGTATATGTAAGCACGGGAGTGCCGATTGTATATGTTGAGATGCCTGATATTATCGGAAAATCAACGGCAGTGGCAAAGGAAATGCTTGAGGCGGTAGGACTTAAGTGTTCAGACGTTGTAAAAACAGATTACAGTAATATTATAGAATACGGTCTTGTTATGGCTCAGTCGGTTTTACAAAAGACTGTTGTTTCGTCGGAAACCATGATCGAACTTACAATCAGTCTCGGACCTTACCCTGAGGATACCGAATTTAAGGAATATTATACTTTTTCGATTGATACAACAAAATGGGCCGACAAATTTACGGCAGTCGGTGAGGCACAGCTTGTTTTCGGCATATATCAGACAGGAGTATCATACGAAAAGGTCGTATATGTTGATTATGACAATGAAAGTCTGATTGAACAATATTATAAAGTTACATACGATACGTTTCCCGGAATATATGATTTTAAGCTCTACAAGGATTTTTATTATTATGAAGGATTACATGCGGGTAATGCCGATATTACGATATATATAAACGACGAAGCAATCGGATTTGAAACAGTGGAACTTAAGGAAGTTACAAATAGTGCGGGGATTGATAATTAAAGGTGTCGGCGGAATTTATTCCGTATATTCCGACGGAAACATAACAGAATGTAAAGCAAAGGGAATTTTCAGAAGGAAGGGAATCAAACCGCTTGTGGGAGACCGGGTGGAAATTGAAACAAATTCCGAAAATTCCGGACTGATTACGAAAATATATGAAAGATCAAGCGTCCTTATTAGGCCTGAGATTGCGAATGCAACTCAGGCTATGCTTGTTTTTGCCGTAACGGATCCGGCGCCGAGCTTTAACATGGTTGACAGGTTTCTTGTCAATATGGAAATTGCCGATATCGATACGGTGCTTGTTTTTAACAAAGCGGATATCGGTAGTAGGGAAGAAATTGAAGAAATAAAAAAGGTTTTTACGGGAAGCGGTTATAAAACATATTTTATTTCCGCAAAGAACGATGAAAACATCGATGAAATAAAAAAAATTTTGCATGATAACATAACAGTTCTTGCGGGACCGTCAGGTGTCGGAAAATCAACTCTCATAAATCGTTTGCAGGGAAAAAAACATATGGAAACCGGAGAACTTTCTTTAAAAATAATGAGAGGGAAAAATACGACAAGACATTCGGAAATGCTTTATGTGTCAGAAAACTCGTGGATAACGGACACTCCGGGATTTACATCGTTTGATGTGAACCAAACAGACGAGTATGAGCTTCAAAATTTTTACCCCGAAATTAAAAGGCATGCTGGGAAATGCTATTTTACAAAATGCGCACATATAAGCGAACCCCGGTGCGTAATCAAAGACGAAGTAAAATCAGGCAATATTTCGCGTGTCAGATATGAAAATTACTGCATGATTTTTAATGACATAAAATCAAGAAAAAAATATTAAGGAAAAAGGTATAATATGACACTGTCACCATCCATTCTTGCGGCTGATTTCGGGAATTTAAAATCAGAACTTGATGAACTTCAAAAAAATAATATCGAATGGGTTCATATTGATGTTATGGACGGAATGTTTGTTCCGAGTATTTCTTTCGGAATGCCCGTAATCCAATCAATCAGAACATGTTAAAAGCTTTTTTTTGATACCAACCTTATGATA
>CAVJHK010000067.1:4649-7332 GCA_963649295.1 Lachnospiraceae bacterium
CTTATGATAGAAGAACCCGTGCGTTATATCGAAGCTTTCAAAAAAAGCGGTTCCGATTTGCTTACCGTACATTTTGAAGCATGCAAAAATTTAAGTGAAACGATTGGAAAAATTAAAGAGGCCGGAATGAAAGCGGGAGTGGCAATAAATCCGGAAACGGATGCAAAAAAAATATTTCCGTATATAAAAGATATCGACCTTGCTCTTGTTATGAGTGTGCATCCGGGATTCGGAGGACAAAAATTTATAAGTGATGTTTTACCGAAGGTTACACTTTTGCGGGAAGAAATCAATAAAACAAAGCCTGCGTGTCATCTTCAAATCGACGGCGGAATAAATGCGGATAATATCAAAGACGTGATAAAAGCCGGCTGTGATACAATAGTTTGCGGAACGGCCGTTTTTAAAGGCAATATAAAAGAAAATATCGAAAAAATAATTCAAAAATCCAAATGAAGCATAGAAAATAATTAAAAAATACAAATGAAATATAAAAGGAGATTTATAACAAAATGAAACTTGGAATCGTTGGACTTCCGAATGTCGGAAAAAGCACATTGTTTAATTCGCTTACCAAAGCGGGAGCGGAAAGCGCAAATTATCCTTTTTGCACGATTGATCCGAATGTAGGCGTTGTTGCCGTTCCGGATGTAAGACTTGATAACCTTACAAAGTTTTACAACTCCGAAAAGACAACTCCCGCAATTGTGGAATTTGTGGATATTGCGGGGCTTGTAAAAGGTGCATCAAAGGGAGAAGGGCTCGGAAACCAATTCCTTGCAAATATCAGGGAAGTCGATGCGATTGTTCATGTTGTGAGATGCTTTGACGATACAAATATTATTCACGTTGAGGGAACGGTTGATCCTGCGCGTGATATAGAAGTAATAAATCTTGAACTTATTTTTTCGGATCTTGAAGTGCTTGAAAGACGTTATTCAAAAGTTGCGAGAATGGCAAAAATGGATAAGGCTGCGGGAAAAGAAACCGACATGCTCGAAAGGCTTAAAAATCATCTTGAAGCGGGGGAAAGCGCAAGAACCTTTGCTTTAAATGATGAAGACGAAGAAAAGTTTTTTGCGGAATACAATCTTCTTACGGCAAAGCCGGTTATTTATGCGGCAAATGTGAAAGATACGGATCTCAAAGACGACGGCGCGTCAAACAAATATGTCAAAACCGTGCGTGACATCGCAGATAAAGAAGGCTCAAAGGTGTTTGTTATAAGCGCGCAGATTGAACAGGAAATGAGTGAGCTTTCGGACGAAGACAAGGAAATGTTTTTTGAGGATCTTGGAATTAAGGAGAGCGGTCTTGACAAACTTATCCGCGCAAGCTACGATACGCTCGGACTCATGAGTTATCTGACGGCCGGCCCCAAGGAAACAAGAGCCTGGACAATAGTAAAGGGCACAAAAGCACCTGAGGCAGCCGGAAAAATTCATTCGGATTTTGAAAGAGGATTTATAAGAGCCGAAATTGTTTCTTATGACGATCTTATGGAATGCGGCAGTATGAATGCCGCAAAGGAAAAGGGACTTGTACGTTCCGAAGGAAAGGACTATGTTATCCGGGACGGAGATGTCGTCCTGTTCAGATTTAATGTTTGATAAATAAATTTTTTTAGCCCGACCGGGAAAACGGCCGGGTCTTTTTTTTACAAAAAATATATAAAAACAACCCAAAAAGTGCTTGAAAATACTGCATTTGTGGTGTAAAATGGTGTAAAAGGGTTACGAAGTGGTGCAAAGTGGAGAATTAACCGGAAAGGAGAGCATCGTTTATGTTCATGGGTGAATATGAACACGGAATAGACGAAAAGGGCAGAATGATTGTGCCCACAAAGTTTCGCGATGCTCTCGGAGAACACTTTGTGCTTACCAAAGGAATTGACGGATGCCTTTTTATATATCCGAGTGACGAATGGGAAAAATTTGTTGAAAAGCTTCAGGCACTTCCCGGGACAAAAGAAGCAAGAAATTTGCAGCGCTTTTTTATGGCGGGAGCCGTGGATTCGGAATGCGACAAGCAGGGGCGCGTAATAATACCATTAAAACTTAGGGAACATGCGGGGATAATAAAGGATGTTGTTTCCGTCGGACTCATGAATAAGATAGAAATATGGAGCAAAGACCGCTGGGAAAAGAACGATACTTATGATTCCGTTGACGCGGCAGTTGATCATATGGCGGAATTTGGACTTAATTTTTAGGAGAACCGGATGCGCGAATTTAAACATTATTCTGTGATGCTTGCAGAAACAATTGAAGGACTTAACGTCCGGGAAAACGGAATATATGTTGACGGAACTCTCGGCGGTGCGGGACATGCCGCAGAAGTGTGCAGGCTTTTGAACGGAACCGGAAAATTCATAGGGATCGATCAGGACGGGGACGCAATTTTAGCTGCGGTCGAGAGACTTAAAAATTTTAATAATGTAACAATTGTAAGAGACAATTACGAAAATATGCCGGAAATTGTGAAAAGCCTGGGCACAAAAAAGATTTCCGGGATTTTGCTTGACCTCGGGGTTTCGTCATATCAGCTCGATACGGCGGAAAGAGGATTCAGCTATAACACGGACGCTCCGCTCGACATGAGAATGGATGACAGAAATTTGGTTACGGCACGCGACATCGTAAACAATTATTCGGAAAGCGAGCTCTACAGAATCATAAAAGAC
>CAVJHK010000068.1:0-7298 GCA_963649295.1 Lachnospiraceae bacterium
TTACGGGAAAAATGTTAAAGAAGCTCGGTGAATATTATGCAAAAGCGATACATGCCAACTTTGGCGACGACTTTGATGTGTTATTCGGACCTGCATATAAGGGAATTCCGATTGCAGTGACAACCGCAATGGCATATTACGAGCTTTACGGCAAGGAAGTGAGATATTCTTCAAACAGAAAAGAAATAAAGGATCACGGCGATACGGGGATTTTTTTGGGAAGCTCGATTGTTCCGGGTGACCGTGTGGTTATGATAGAAGACGTTACGACATCCGGGAAATCGATGGAGGAAACGGTTCCGATTGTGCGTTCAAAAGAAAATGTGACGATACTTGGTCTTATTGTGAGTCTTAACCGCATGGAGGTGGGAAAATCCGGAAAAACAGAGGCACTTACGGAGATTAAGGAAACATACGGATTTGATACGGCGGCAATCGTTACGATGAAGGATGTTGTGGAATGCCTTTGGAATAAAGAAATTAACGGCAAAGTCATAATCGATGACAACATAAAAGAAAAAATCGACGCTTATTATAAGCAGTACGGAGCACAAAGATGAAGATAATCACAAAAGAATTTGAAATAAAAGAATTTAAAGCGTTACTTACGGGATATATTCTCGATAATTATAATGAAATAGACATAAACAGAAAACGTCCCGCAATAATTGTTTTTCCGGGCGGGGCATACGCCTGGAATTCAAAAAGGGACGCGGAAGGCGTTGCAATGAGATTTACGGCGCAGGGCTTTCAGGCTTTTGTACTTAATTATACCTGCTGCAACGAGGGAGCGGAATATCCTGTTGCGCTTTCGGAAGCCTTGTATGCAATAAAATGGGTACGTGAAAATGCCGCAGAGCTGCATGTTGACCCCGAAAAAATCGCAATTTGCGGATTTTCTGCGGGCGGACATCTTGCGGCAAACGTATCGTGTGATTTTAACAATGAAGAGGCGCTGCTTAATTTCGGCGGCCAAAAAGATATGTCACGCCCGAATGCGTGTGTGCTTTGTTATCCCGTTATTTCGTCGGGCGAATTTGCGCATAAGGACAGCATAAAGAATTTGCTTGGGAGCCGTTATTCGGAAGAAGCAAAAGAAAAGGTTTCGCTTGAAAAGCAGGTATCACCTCTCACTCCGCCCACATTTATATGGCATACTTTTGCGGACGGGTCGGTGCCTGTCGAAAATTCGATTCTTTATGCAATGAGCTTAAAGGCAAATGGCGTTACGTGCGAAATGCATATTTATCCCTTCGGCGGTCACGGACTTTCGCTTGCAAATCCCGAAACTAATAAAGGGTGCACAGAGCATGAGTACGAAGAAATAAGGGAATGGCCGGAAAAAGCCGGAAGATTTTTGAGGCAGGTTATGCATCTTATTGATTAGACAAGCATCGGCACAAATGGTATAATAAAATTTATTGTCCGTCAGATTTTTTATTAGAACTCTCACGGAAAATTATGAACCTATAATCGTATTTTAGAGGAACAACATGAAGAAACTAAACGGCATACTTATATTTATTGCTGTTTTAAGCATCGGACTTATGGCTTTTGTCGCATATTCCTTGGGAATATTCGGGTCGACCGAAACCGCAGAAAAAGACAAGGACGATGCGCAAAACGCATATAAAGCAGAATATGAAGCTGATTCCGCCAAAAATCGCGAGATTATTGCGACCATTGCCGAGAATCTGTTTAAGTATGAAGATGCTTCCGAAATTTATTCGTATGAGTTCCAAAGAAAAGTAAGAGAAAAAATAGATCTTTTGATTGAGGTGGGTAATTATACCGAAGATGATCCCCTTTTTATATTAAATCCCTTCGGCACAAATACACAGTCCCTGTATACTTATTTTGAGACTGAGACTCCGTGCGCGGTTTCTTATACCGTGCATACTGACGCAACAGTTTCGGCTGCCGAGGATTTTGGCGGATATGTGACTGCGGCCACCGAAATCCGCTATCTTTCAAACGGCGCAACAATAGAAGTGGGAAATTCGTGCATCCATGAATTTGCGATAAACGGACTTGTTCCGAATGAGACAAACATAATTACAATTAAACTGGTCGATGAGACGGGTGACGTGAGAATAAGAAGGCTTTATTATGCCTTCGGTGATGCGGCGTCTGAGGGAGAAGAGAAAATAACGGTTTCCGCGGGAAGAAAGGTAGTCACACATTCCGAAACCGGTGAATCAAAGATAGTAAATGCTTCGGATATTACGCTTACAGACGGAATGTTTGCCGTATTTTCTGCGGCAAACGATTATCTGCCTTATGTGAAGCTTTATGACAATGACGGATTTTTGAGAGGAGAGATTCCGCTTGAAGAAAGCTTTGCAGACTCTCTTTATGTAAATGACGGATATATATATTTGTTTGTTTCCGACAATAAGCTTGTAAAAATCAATTCGCTCGGTGAAGTTGTTAAAATCTTTAAGACCTCCGACTACACTTTTACGGGAGGGTGGACCGTTGACGAAAAAGGAAATATACTCGCAACGGCAACAAGAAATGACAGGAATTCCGCAAATGACTGTATTGTGATAATTGATTTTACGGATGACGATATTTATATGCTTGTGGATTTTGCCAAGCTTCTCACTGAATCTTATATTAAACGAAGCGATTCTGATTGGATCGGCATTACGGACGTAACTTATGTCGGAAGCAATATGATAATTGCAGCGGCAAATAAATTTGATTCCGTAATAAAGGTTCGGCGTATTTATAATGACCCCAGGCTTGTTTATATTGCGGGAGACAACGGCGTGTTACAGGATACGGCTTATAACGGGCTTTATTTAAAAAACGAAAACAATTTTGCATTTTCGACAAGTGCAAAAGTTATAGGATTTGAGGAATATGACAAAATTCGTGCGGCAAGACATTACATTTGGGTGCTTGACGAAAATTTGAATTATGAATATGACAAAAAAGAAGAACATTTCGGTTATTATATAAAATATCTTGCGGATGAAGAAGAAAGCAGTTTAAGACTTTCTGAAACAGTTAAGCTATCTTGTGTTACGGATGCATCAAGCCTTGTGAAGTACAACGAAAACTGGCTTTATGTAAGCGGGACCGAAAGCGCTTTTTATGAATATGACAAATGGTTCCAGCTTATTGCTTCGTTTACGTTCAAAAGAGCCGAAGAAAACAAAACAATTGAACAACAGGATTATGAAGAGGACAATCCTCCGCCGGACAACTCCGTTATTTATAGGGGAATTTCCAAATTTGCTGCAAATGAATATTATTTTTCAAAGGAAGCAATAATATACAAGGATGAAACGGATGAAACCGAAATTTTACCGGACGGCACAGGATCGGAAAGCATAGGAGATTAATGGGGAAAAATTTATTTATAGCCGAAAAACCGAGTGTTGCGCAGGAATTTGCAAAGGCACTTCATGAAGATTATAAAAGAAAAGACGGATTTTTGGAATCGGAAAAATCCGTTGTGACATGGTGTGTGGGACATCTTGTCACAATGAGCTATCCGGAAAGTTACGACGAGTCATTAAAAAAGTGGTCGCTTGAGCCACTTCCCTTTTTGCCTAAGGAATACAGGTATGAAATAATTCCCACGGTAAAAAAACAATTTGAAATCGTAAAGGAATTATTGCTTCGCGAGGATGTCACATGCATTTATATTTGCACGGACTCGGGACGCGAGGGAGAATATATATACAGACTTGTGGACATGATGGCACGTGTACCGAAAGAAAAAGTACGCCGTCGTGTATGGATCGATTCGCAGACGGAAGAGGAAATAAAGCGCGGAATCGAAAAGGCGGAAACATGGGACAAATATAACGATCTTTCGGATGCGGCTTTTTTGCGCGCAAAAGAAGATTATCTTATGGGAATCAATTTTTCGCGGGTTTTGTCACTTAAATACGGAACCGGCGTTAAAAATTTGTTGGGACTCGAAAAATATTCGGCAATTTCCGTGGGGCGTGTAATGACATGCGTGCTCGGAATAGTCGTAAACCGTGAACGTGAAATCAGAAGCTTTAAGGAAACCGAGTTTTACAGGGTTGTTGCAAATACCGTTTACGGCTTCTCGGCGGAATTTAAAGCAGTTGAGGGAAGCGTATATTTTAATACTCCGTTTATGTATAAGGATAACGGTTTTAAAGAGAGAAAGACGGCGGAGGAACTTATATATTCCTTAGGCGGCATGGACGGAATTGTTTCATCAATCGAAAAAAAAGAAGAAAAGCGTTATGCGCCGCTTTTGTTTAACCTTGCCGAAGCGCAAAATGAGTGTTCAAAATTATTTAAGATAAGTCCCGATGAAACACTCAAAATAATTCAGGAATTATATGAAAACAAGCTTGTGACCTATCCGAGAACGGATGCGAGAGTCTTGTCGACGGCTGTTTCAAAGGAAATAAACAAAAATCTTGCGGGACTTATTTATTTTGAACCGGTAAAGGAATTTGCAAAAAAAATACTTGATGAAAGGCTTTATACGGGACTTGCAAGTACAAGATATGTCGACGACAAAAAAATCACGGATCACTATGCAATAATTCCGACGGGACAGGGACTTAAAAATTTAAGCTCACTTTCAATGCTTCATCAAAAAATTTATGAGCTTATTGCGAGGAGATTTCTTGCGATTTTTTTAAAGCCGGCCGTATACAAAAAAATGGCACTTGTGCTTTCAGTCGGCAACGAAAGCTTTTTTGCGAATTTTAAGGTTTTAAAGGATCCGGGATATACGTGTGTTTCCGCGGTAAAAAGAAAAGACGCAAATAATGCAGACAAAAATCCCGGAAGCATTAAAAATCCCGAAGACAAAAATACGGATGATTCAAAAGACGGAGAGCAGGATACCGAAATATCCGAGGAATTCCTTGAAAAACTAAATCATCTTAAAAAAGGTGACGAAGTAAAAATCACGGATATGCAGATAAAAGAGGGTAAAACTTCTCCGCCGAAGAGATATACGTCAGGCTCGCTTATCCTTACAATGGAAAATGCGGGGCAGTTTATCGATGACGAAGAACTTCGTGCCCAGGTGAAGGGCTCCGGTATCGGCACAAGCGCAACGAGAGCGGAAATTTTAAATAAGCTTGTAAAAATCGGATATCTTAATTTGAACAAAAAAACACAGATTTTTACTCCCAATAAGCTTGGCGAAACGGTATATGAGGTTGTAAGATGTTCGATTCCGAATCTTTTAAATGCGGAACTTACGGCAAGCTGGGAAAAAGGTCTCACGGGGGTCGCAAACGGCACAATTTCTGAAATAGAATACATGTCAAAGCTTGAAGATTATGTTTCAAAAATGACAAACAGGGTAAAAGAAACAAATAATGCGGCATACCTAAAAAAGGCATATGGTATATTCGGAAGGAATTACAAATGATAAGTGATTATAAAACGAGCAAACTTTTTTTGACCGGTGAATCGATTGCGTCGGAATATATTGACGGCTATGAATATCCTTGGGAGATTTTGCCGCATATTAAGGATATTATTTTGGAAATAACAATGAAGCTTTCGGATGATTATATGATATTCGGCGAAAATGTTTTTGTTCATAAGAGTGCAAAAGTCGCACATACCGCAATGATAAACGGTCCCGCAATAATTTGTGAAAATGCGGAGATAAGACATTCGGCTTTTATAAGAGGAAATGTGATTGTGGGAAAGGGAGCCGTAGTCGGCAATTCAACAGAGCTTAAAAATGTCATTTTGTTTAATTCGGTGCAAGTGCCGCATTATAATTATGTCGGAGACTCAATTATCGGATTTAAGTCACATATGGGAGCGGGGGCTATTACGTCAAATGTTAAATCCGACAAAAAGCTTGTTGTTGTAAAGGACAGCGTTAGTGCGGAAATTTGTCCGACGGGTCTCAAAAAAATGGGCGCGATAATAGGTGACAATGTGGAAGTGGGATGTAACAGTGTCCTTAACCCCGGTACAGTCATCGGACAAAATACAAATATTTATCCGCTGTCTTCGGTGAGAGGATGCATACCGGCACAAAGCATATATAAAAATCAAAATGAAGTTGTTTTGAAACAATAAAAATTGTATAATATCTTTTTAAGGGTATTTTATACGCAGGCGAAATATACAAGTGCTGTATTTGTTGCAAAAAGGCCGGTATTTGTTTAACGGGGTATTTAATTTAAAATTAACGGAGGAATTATGGAATTCGGAAAAACTGTCTTAAGGCATGTATATATAGACGTAACGGTTAAAGAGTTTGAGCTTGAAGAAGTTTATCTTTATTCGGTAGATTACAAAAATGACAAAAGCTTCAGATGTTATGAAACATGTTTTAATATTCCTTTTCCGACGGAATCCGTGGACGATGACGGGAACGTTATTGTTATTCCTCCGGAAGAAGTTAATTTACGCGAACTTTTCTTTGAAAAAATCATGGAATTCAGGTCGGATTGTATAAAGACAAAATTTTTTGCCGTCGATGCCAAAGAAGTCCTTCTATATCTTATTGAGCCTCTTAAAATTTCAAATCCGAAAGCAAAGAGAGTTTTAAACGAAATAAAGGATGAATGTCTTCCGGGTGAATGGATAACGGATGTGATGAGCATGCTTCGCACAATTCCGATGACGGATTTTGACGAGTGCCCCGAGATGTCTGCGACTATACGCAAGAGATTTAAGGAAAAATATCATGACGTTGCCCAATATGTAAAAAAAGAAAAGCCGAATCATATTTTTGTAAAATATGAAAATCCCCTTTCGGGCGGAGAACTTAATTTTTGTATAACGGATTCATATTTGAATGTTTCGGAAAATATCATTCTTCACGGACAAATCGACAACGATATTATGGTTTCCAAGGCATGCGAGCTTATAAACAGGTATCCGGGTGCGGATGTTATCATAAACAAAACGAGCGTCAGGCTTTATAAGCTTTTTAAGAGATGCCTTGAATATTTGGAAGAAGATCCCTTCCCGGTAATTTTCTCAATGGAAAGCATGCTTTATGCAATCGGAAAAGCGGGGCTTCCGGCTGATTTTGAAACATACAGGGATTATATTAAAAATGCGGAGGATTTGAGATTTGGGAGACTTATCGACGACTCTGTCTACAGCTACCATACATTCAGACTTCCGATAAGCTATAATTCCGAATCGGCATGGGATAAAAATTTTAAAAACAATTCCATGTGGCAGATGACCGGTGAAGGCGGAACGGAATATTCGCTTATTTATGACAAAAATGACGGCAAAGCTACCGACGTATATGGCAAAATTTCTGCAGTTAAGAATAACGAAAAATTTATTCTTAAGGTAAGCCG
>CAVJHK010000069.1:0-7277 GCA_963649295.1 Lachnospiraceae bacterium
TGCTTGTTGCTTCTGAATACAGCAAGTCTGGGTCTTTCGGGTGTACCGGAGAAACGATTACGGATTTTAAGGTGCTTTTTGGCACGAATTAAACTTCTTGATTCTTTGCTTACCATTTTCTATTTTCTCCTCTCTTACTTCTTACCTGTCTTGCCGGCCTTGCGTCTGATGATTTCGGAATCATACTTGATTCCCTTGCCCTTATAAGGCTCAGGAAGTCTCTTGTTTCTGATTTCGGCTGCGTACTGACCAACCTTTTCCTTGTCGATACCCTTAACGATAATCTTGTTTGTTCCGTCAAGAACAGTCTCGATTCCTTCGGGATCGATCATGATAACAGGATGAGAATAACCGAGTGTGAGATTAAGCTCCTTACCCGTCTTAGCCGCTCTGTAACCTGTACCGTTTATTTCAAGAACCTTCTGATATCCTTCGGTAACACCCGTTACCATGTTGGAAATAAGAGTTCTTGTAAGTCCGTGTAACGACTTCATCTGCTTAAGATCGTTGGGTCTCGTAACGATGACTTCGTTGCCCTCGACTTTGATTGTCATTGCTTCATGGAGAACTCTTTCAAGAGTTCCCTTGGGTCCCTTTACGGTAACCTTATTATTTTCTGCCACACTTACAGTTACACCTGCAGGAATGGCGATTGGCATCTTACCTATACGTGACATGCCCGTACCTCCTAATATTTTCGTTCAGGTTATTACCAAATGAATGCCAAAACCTCTCCGCCGACATTAAGTGCGCGTGCTTCCTTGTCGGTAACAACGCCCTTGTTTGTGGAGATGATGGCTGTACCGAGTCCGCCGAGAACCTTGGGAAGCTCTTCGCGGCTTGCATAAACACGAAGACCCGGCTTTGAAATTCTCTTTAAGCCCGTAATAACCTTTTCATTCTTATCTTTGCCATATTTAAGTGTAATAACGATTGTCTTTACAGCACCGTTTTCCTCTACGTCATAACCCTTGATATATCCTTCTTTAAAAAGAATATCGGCTATGGAAAGCTTCATTTTTGAAGCAGGAACATCAACGGTATCATGCTTGGCAGTGTTTGCATTACGAATTCTTGTAAGCATATCTGCAATCGGATCGCTCATTGCCATAATGAAATTTCCTCCTTAATTGTAGCCTGTTGCGAAGTTAAGACTATAGTCTTCTTATCGCAATGAAACCATAGGTAACACAACCTATTTTACCAGGATGCCTTCTTTACACCCGGAATCTCGCCCTTGTATGCAAGTTCACGGAAGCAGATTCTGCAAATTCCGTACTTTCTCAAAACTGCATGGGGACGACCGCAAATCTTGCAGCGTGTGTAAGCCTGTGTGGAAAATTTGGGTTTACGCTGCTGTTTTAACTTCATCGAAGTCTTTGCCATTTATTTTTCCTCCTAATGCTTTGCCTTATTTTGCAAAAGGCATGCCAAACTGTGTAAGCAACTCACGAGCTTCCTCGTCGGTATTTGCGGTTGTTACAAAAATAACATCCATACCGCGAACCTTGTCAACCTTGTCATATTCGATTTCGGGGAAAATGAGCTGTTCCTTAATACCAAGGGCATAATTTCCTCTTCCGTCGAATGCGTTGGGATTAACACCTCTGAAGTCACGTACGCGAGGGAGTGAAAGGTTGATCAAACGATCAGCGAACTCGTACATCTTCTCACCACGGAGCGTAACCTTACAACCGATTGCAAGACCCTCTCTGATCTTAAAGTTTGCGATAGACTTCTTTGCCTTTGTTATAACGGCCTTCTGACCGGAAATCGTTTCGAGATCCTTAACGGCCGATTCAAGTGCCTTGGCGTTTTCTTTAGCATCGCCGACACCCATATTGATAACGATCTTGTCAAGCTTCGGGATCTGCATAACATTCTTGTAACCGAACTTCTTCTGCATAGCCGGAGCGATCTCTTTTGTGTATGTTTCTTTTAAACGAGCCAAAATTTTTGACCTCCTCTCATAGAATTAGTCGATTACTTCACCTGTAGACTTAGCGACACGAACCTTCTTTTTGCCGTCCTTGCCGTCAACATATGTGAAACCGATTCTTGTTGCCTTGCCCTTGTGCAAATACATTACATTGGAAACGCTGATTGCTGCTTCCTGATGAACAATACCGCCCTTGGGATTGGCCTGTGTGGGCTTGGAATGCTTGGTAATCATGTTGATGCCTTCGACAACAACCTTTTTGTCATCGGCACGAAGTACCTTGCCTTCCTTATTCTTATCCTTGCCGGCAATAACCTTAACGGTATCACCCTTCTTAATCTTTAACATAGACATACGACAACCTCCTATAATACTTCGGGAGCAAGCGAAACAATCTTCATAAACTGTTTCTCTCTGAGCTCTCTGGCTACAGGTCCGAATATACGGGTTCCCTTGGGATTGTTGTCATCCTTTATTATAACCGCAGCATTTTCGTCAAAACGGATATAAGAGCCGTCCTTACGACGGATTTCCTTCTTTGTACGAACGACTACAGCCTTAACAACATCACCCTTCTTAACAACGCCGCCGGGTGTTGCATCTTTGACAGAGGCAACGATAACATCGCCAATGCCTGCATATCTTCTGGTTGAACCGCCCATTACACGAATGCAAAGTAATTCCTTGGCACCGGTATTGTCAGCAACCTTAAGTCTGGTTTCTGTCTGTACCATTGTATGATACTCCTTTCCGAATTTCTCTGAGCCAAAAGACTATTTTGCCTTTTCAACGATTTCAACAAGTCTCCATCTCTTGTCCTTCGACAGAGGTCTTGTTTCCATAACCTTTACTCTGTCTCCGATCTGGCACTCATTTTTCTCATCATGAGCCTTGAGCTTATATGTTCTCTTTACGATTTTTCCGTAAAGAGGATGCTTTACGTTGTCCACAACGGCTACCACGATGGTCTTGTCCATCTTGTCGCTTACTACCTTGCCGATACGAACTTTTCTAAGATTTCTCTCTTCCACAGTATTAACTCCTTTCAATAATAGTTATCCTGCATTAGTTCTGCTTTGAAGAAATAACAGTCTGAATACGAGCAATGTTCTTTCTTACTTCAGTTATTCTGCTTGTGTTATCCAACTGATTTGTTGCATTCTGGAAACGAAGGTTGAAAAGCTCCTTCTTTGCGGCAACAAGTTCTTCTTTTAATTCAGCAACGGACGAAGCCTGTAAATCTTTGTTAAATTTAGTTGTTTTCATCATCCGCACCTCCATTTAACTCAGCCTTCGACATAATCTTGCACTTAACGGGAAGCTTGTGGCTTGCAAGTCTTAATGCTTCTTTTGCTGCTTCCTCGGGAACGCCGGCAATTTCAAACATTACACGGCCCGGCTTAACAACGGATACCCAATATTCAACGGAACCTTTACCGGAACCCATACGTGTTTCTGCGGGCTTTGCCGTAACAGGCTTGTCGGGGAATATCTTGATCCATACCTGACCGCCACGCTTCACATAACGTGTCATGGCAATACGGGCTGCCTCGATCTGATTTGACTTAATCCAGCAGGGCTCTGTAGCAACAAGACCATATTCACCGTTTGAAATCGTGTTGCCGCGAAGTGCCTTACCTTTCATAGAACCGCGCATCTGCTTGCGGTGTTTAACTCTCTTGGGCATTAACATATTACTTGTCTCCTCCTTCCTTCTTGGGAGCCTTGGTAGGAAGAACCTCGCCGTTGTAGATCCAGACCTTTACGCCAAGCTTGCCATAGGTTGTATCTGCTTCTGCGAAGCCATAATCGATATCTGCACGAAGTGTCTGAAGAGGAATTGTTCCCTCGATGTAATGCTCGGATCTTGCAATATCTGCACCGCCGAGACGACCGGAAACGGATGCCTTGACACCCTTAACGCCCGACTTCATTGTACGCCCCATTGTAGACTTCATTGCACGACGGAAAGATACACGGTTCTCAAGCTGTGCTGCGATATTCTCCGCAACAAGCTGTGCGTTTGCATCGGGCTTCTTGATTTCCTTGATCTCAAGGTTAACCTTCTTGTTGCCGGCAACAAGCTGAACGTCTTTCTTTAATCCTTCGATTTCTGCACCACCCTTACCGATTACAAGGCCGGGCTTTGCAGTATAAATAATAACCTTAACCGCATCCGCAGCGCGTCTTTCGATTTCGATGCGCGAGATGCCTGCATCATAAAGCTTTTTCTTTAAGAATTTTCTGATTTTGTAATCTTCCACAAGATTATCTGCGAAATCAGCCTCGGCATACCATTTGGAATCCCAGTCACTGATGACACCGACTCTTAATCCATGAGGATTAACTTTCTGTCCCATAACTTATGCCTCCTTCTTCTCGTCAAGAACAATTGTAATATGGCTCATACGCTTTAAGATTCTGTATGCTCTGCCCTGTGCACGGGGATGAATTCTCTTCATTGTGGGTGCGCAGTTTGCATAGCACTCGGCGATATAAAGCTTTTGTGTATCCATACCGTTGTTGTTCTCTGCGTTTGCGATTGCCGATTTTAATAATTTTTCGATTAATGTTGAAGCATATCTTGGATTGTAAGCAAGTATTCCAAGTGCTGTCTGTACATCCTTGCCTCTGATAGCGTCAAGAACGAAACATGCCTTCTGAACAGATACGCGAGCATAGCTTAAGCGAGCGCTCGGGCGTCTGTCTCTTTGGTTTTCGTTTCTTTCACGCTTAATTTGGGATCTGTGTCCTTTAGCCATGGATGAAAACCTCCTAAATCTCTCGGCGGCTCTCCGCCGGTAATTTTCCACCTGCGTCATAGACGCATGTTAACTTATTTTGAACCTGTCTTCTTTTCGTCCTTACCGTGACCGCGATAGGTTCTTGTTGCAACGAATTCGCCAAGCTTATGTCCTACCATGTCTTCGGTAATATATACCGGAACATGCTTTCTTCCGTCATGTACAGCGATTGTAAGACCAACCATCTGAGGGAAGATCGTAGAACGTCTTGACCATGTTTTAATGACTGTCTTGTCGCCGCTCTTTACAACAGCTTCTACCTTTTTGAGTAAGGGAGCATCACAAAACGGTCCTTTTTTAAGTGAACGTGCCATTTTAATTCTTCCTCCTTGTCAATTATTTAATAGCCTTACCGTTACGTCTTCTCATGATAAGCTTGCTTGAAGACTTCTTGTTGTCTCTTGTCTTGTAACCAAGAGCAGGCTTGCCCCAAGGTGTAACAGGGCCCGGACGTCCGACAGGACACTTACCTTCACCACCGCCGTGAGGGTGATCGTTCGGGTTCATAACGGAACCGCGGACAGTGGGACGGATTCCCATGTGACGCTTACGTCCGGCATTACCGATATTGACAAGGTTGTGGTCGATATTTCCGACCTGACCGATTGTAGCACGGCACTCGATCGGAACCATTCTCATTTCGCCCGAAGGAAGACGGAGAACCGCATATTTTCCTTCCTTTGCCATGAGCTGTGCCGCGTTTCCTGCGGAACGAACAAGCTGACCGCCCTTGCCGGGGATAAGCTCGATATTGTGAATCATCGTACCTACGGGAATGTTCTTAAGAGGAAGGCAGTTGCCTGTTCTGGGCTCTGCGTTTTCGCCGTTCATAAGTGTCCAGCCGATCTTAAGTCCCGCGGGAGCGATAACGTAGCTCTTTGTACCGTCCGCATAGCAGATGAGAGCGATGTTTGCTGATCTGTTCGGATCATATTCAACGGTCAAAACCTTTGCCGGAATATCATCCTTATTTCTCTTAAAGTCAACGATTCTGTACTTTCTTCTCGAACCGCCGCCCTGATGTCTGACTGTAATCTTTCCCTGATTGTTACGACCTGAGTTCTTTTTCAAAGAAACAAGAAGTGATCTTTCGGGTGTCTTGCATGTGATTTCCGAAAAGTCGGAGCAGGTCATATTTCTTCTGGAAGGTGTATAGGGAGAATATGTTTTGATTCCCATTTTAATAACTCCTTTCAAATAAGCGGCACGATACGTTTAAGGAATATCCTTATTTTTCCGCACCGCACGATTTCATATTTTACAGACCGGTGAATACTTCGATTTCTGCGCTGTCGGCAGTAAGCTTAACGATTGCCTTCTTGCCCTGTGCTGTCTTACCGTAAGTCATTCCGCGTCTCTTTGTCTTTCCGTCAAGGTTCATTGTATTTACGCTTGCAACCTTTGCTCCGGAAAACATCTTTTCTACAGCTTCTTTAATCTGAGACTTTGTTGCGCTCGGATTAACCGAGAAAGCATATTTCTTGTCTGACATCTGATTCATGCTCTTCTCTGTAACGATGGGAGCCAAGATAACGTCATAATATTTAAGATCTGCCATTATGCGTATACCTCCTCGATCTGCTTTACAGCTTCTTTTGCGATAACAACTGTGTCATACTTCAAAATATCAAAAACACTGATGCTGTTTGACTGAACCGTTCTTACGTCCTCAATATTTCTTGCGGAAAGAATAACATTTGTATTGTCCTTTTCCGTATCCATAACAACAAGTGCCTTGTTGAGCTTTAAGCCCGTAAAAAGTGCCGTCATCTTCTTTGTCTTGATTTCGTTAAGCTCAAGTCCGTCGATAACAACAAATTTGTTCTCCTGAACCTTTGCGGTAAGTGCAGACTTGATTGCTGCTGCCTTTTCCTTTTTGTTCATCTTGAGAGAATATGTCTTCGGCTTCGGAGCAAAAACAACACCGCCGCCGGTCCATTGAGGAGATCTTGTCGAGCCCTGTCTTGCATGGCCTGTGCCCTTCTGCTTCCAGGGCTTTCTGCCGCCTCCGCGCACTTCGGCTCTTGTGAGAGCGCTCTGTGTGCCCTGGCGCTTGTTTGCAAGCTGTCCTACAACAGCCATATGCATCAAATGCTCATTTACATTTACGTTGAAGATTGCGTCGCTCAGTTCCATTGAACCAACCTCGGCGCCTTCCATATTATAAACTTTTACGTTTGCCATTTTAGTTGTTCCTCCTTTCTCAGAAATTACTTACCTGCCTTAACGGTTTCCTTTAAGGTAACAAGAGCCTTTTTGGGTCCGGGTACGGCGCCCTTCACAAGGATTAAGTTGTTTTCAACATCAACCTTTGCGATTTCAAGGTTTTGAACAGTTGCCTTAACATTACCCATCTGTCCGGGCATATGCTTGCCGGGGAACACACGGCCGGGTGTTGTTGCAGGTCCGTTAGAACCGGCATGTCTGTGATACTTGGAACCATGCTTCATAGGTCCTCTCGAAAGGCCGAATCTCTTGATTGCGCCTTGGAAACCTTTACCCTTTGTGATGCCTGTTGCATCAACCTTGTCTCC
>CAVJHK010000070.1:0-3455 GCA_963649295.1 Lachnospiraceae bacterium
CTCTATATATGTAACCGGATTTTTGTGGGGCTGCTCACGTATCAGGCGCTTTAATTCTTCGGCACGCGTGTCAAATTCGTGCCTGTCCGTAATATTCGGATTGTAAAAAAAGTCCTTTATCAAAAAATAATCGGACAGGTATTCGAGCACATAAGACGAACACGGCGCACAGCAGGAATGAAGCAAAAGCGTGGGAGGGGCGGCAGCGTCAAGACCCGACAGAAACAAATCCATATTCTTTTGAACATTATGCGTTTCATGCGCCATATATGTGCCCTTCCTTCGTTTATGACAGCATAGCCCGTAAAGCGCATTGAAGGTTACGCTTATGTTTGATATTTGCTTTTGACGGTTATGCCCGAGTTTGCATTTTTTTATCTTTTATATGTTTATACAATGTCCTTCAGGGCACTAATCAGTGCTTCCATCTCGGTATCCGTACCGATTGTTATCCGGAGGAAGTTGTCGATTCTCGGCGCATCAAAGTAGCGGACATAAATATGCTTTTTTCTTAAATATTCAAATATCGCTTTTGCGCTTAGTTTTTTGTGTGTCGCAAAAATGAAATTTGCCGATGACGGAAGGCAGGTAAACCCAAGCGCTGTAAGGCGTTTCATTGTATTTTCGCGAGTTTTTACGATTTTTAAAATATTTTGTTTAAAATAATCTCTTTCATTAATTGCCGCAACGCCCGCCGCTATCTGCATTGCGGAAAGCGTATAGGAATTATACGAATTTTTGACGGCATTAAGTGCGTCAATCAGAATTTTGCTTCCCATCGCAAATCCGATTCTCACGCCCGCCATCGAGCGCGACTTTGAAAATGTGCCGACAACAAGGAGATTCTCGTATTTTTGGGTAAGAGGAACAACAGACTCCGCCCCAAAATCAACATAGGCTTCATCTATTATAACAACCGAGTCTCCGTTTTTGTCCAAAATTTCTTTAAAAAAGTTTTGACTTTCGGCAATTCCGGTCGGAGCATTGGGATTCGGAATCACAATGCCGCCGTTTTCGCACGCATAATCGGAAAGCTTTATCCTAAAATCTGTGCCCAGAGGCTTTTTTTCGTAGGGAATCTTGAACAGCTCCGCCCATACCGGATAAAACGAGTACGTGATGTCCGGAAAAAGCACGGGGAGCGACCCGTTAAAAAATGTCAGAAAGGACATTCCGAGCACATCATCTGAGCCTACGCCCACAAACACATTTTCGGGGTAAATATTATATTCTTTTGCGATCGAATTTACAAGTGCGGTGGCGCCGGGCGACGGATAGCGCTTTAATGTATCCCGGCTTATCCCCGAAATCGCGTCTGTTACGCTTTTTGGTGCGGGATATGGGTTTTCGTTTGTATTTAATTTTATTTTTTTTGTATCCTCGGGCTGCTCGCCCGGAGTATAGGGTGTTACGTTTCGTATGTTTTTGGTAAAATTATACATATCTGTCCTTCGATTTGTGTCGAATTTAAGGTTCAAAGTTTGTGTGGTTTAAGCTTCTGATTTTGCCGGATTTATCCTTTGATTTGTATGGGATTTGTGATTGCTTCCGTTGTGACGTCTTCCCCAAAAACGCGGAATATAAACCACCGTTTGCCCTCAGTATTTAAATTTATTTTGCACGAATAATCAAATCCGCCGTTTATATGCACAGGTGCGGCAAGGCAAAATTCCTCCGGCGCGCCCGTATCGGAATAAGCAATAAGGCGTACTAACGGACGATTTGAAATAATTTTAAGGGACGCTGCCTTACCCGATTCGTTATTCTGTGCTAAGCCCGTATTTTCTGACAAATTTTTGTCGGAATCGGCATTCAAATCCTTATTCAAAATCTCCGCTATCAGAATCGGCCCGTTTGTAAGGAAGCTGTCACCCTGTCTTAGGGCCGCAAGGATATTTTTGGGTGTCTTTTCTTGCACACAATGCACATAGGTGCGCACACAGCCGCTTGAAAGATTAAAGAGCGCCCAGCGTTTAACGGTGGGAAGCGTTGCGGTCATAAGTCGGTCAAAATAAACCGCATCTTCCAAATCTTTGCCCTTAAGAATTATGCCGTTTTTGTTGTGAGCATAAAGAGTGTTCACAAGTGCCGCCTTGACCGCCCTGTACATTCCGAATACATAATTTACCGCATCAAACCAGAATTCACATGTGATTTCGTGCGTGTCGGAGCCCGTGGTCGCTGCAATAAATTTGCCGGACTTTAATATATTCATCCACATTTCCATGGCATTTCCGTTTGTGCAACGATCAAAGAGAGGGTGCGAGCCGTTCCAGATTTCCATTGTATAAAAGATATCTATCATATCCACAAATTCGGGCGGATAGGATATCGATTTCTGCATGTCGCAGGGGTGGTTTATTTGCGGATGTCCGCCGTATGACTTTATCAGATCGGTAATCCTAATGTATTCGGCGCGCATCACGTTAGGAGTCCTGTCTTCTTCCGGCGGTATCCGATAAATTATGTCGGGATCAGTATTTAATTGCAGGACATGGCCGTTTGACGTTGAAATTTCCTTTGACAATATGGGCGTAAAATCATTTGACTTAAACTTTTCCCATGTGCGGTGGTTGTAAGTATTATGGTGATCCGAAAGTGCGCCGTAGGAAAGCCCCCGCGCAAGCATCGAATTTTTGATTTTTTCGGGTGTATCATATACATAATCCGTTCCGTCGGGCGGATAAATGGGACTTGAAAATACCGAATGATGATGTAAGTCACCCGCATAGCGGTTTTCTGCTGCAAGATCAATGATTCTGTTTAATGTAATGTCAACATCCCCCGGAACCGTGATTTCGGATTTTACGATTTCCCACTCGGAGCCGCGGCTCACGATTAAGGTATATGTGCCTATGGGGATATTTTCGGTAAATGTTCCGTTTTCTTGTGTTATACGCCTGAAGTAGTCATACCAGGTATAATCCTCAGAATCGCATGACGGGGAAACATTTTTCCAAACGCACACGGAGTTATCTTTTACCGGTGTTTCCTCATCTTCTTTCACAACCGTTTTTGTTGCTTCTGAGTCTTCTCCCTCAATAGATCCCACATGTTGTTCCGCAGTCTGTTCCACATGCTTTCCGAAAGTTTCTTCAGCATTTTTTTTCTGCTCACAAATATTAATTTTTTTTCCTGCACCGTACGCTTCACACGTCCCATGAGAAGCGCATGCCGAACCAAAATCAAAATGCGAGCCGTAAATTTTGTCGCAAATATCCTCTATATTATTTACCGGGGTATTGGTATATCCGGTCGAAACGCCCAGTTTTGCGGAGTCTGATTTTGGGATTAAACGAAGCTCTGAAACTAAAGGTTTTCCGTCCGCATCGTGAACCGAAATTGTGACTTTTCCGGTCTTTGTACCATAAGGCGGATTTTTGCGGACCGTTTCAAGCCTCATATAATCTTCGTAGCGCTCGCGGCTCCCTCCGGGCGGAAATTCGTTTTCGCGC
>CAVJHK010000070.1:4245-6846 GCA_963649295.1 Lachnospiraceae bacterium
TCGCGTGAGGAAGTGCTTTGCTTTTTTGCAAGCTTGTCTATTTCGTCGATAAAGACAATTCCCTTTTCGGCGCGCTCAACATCGTTGTCCGCAGCCATGAGAAGCTTTGACAATACGCTTTCGACGTCGTCTCCGATGTAGCCAGCTTCTGTAAGCGACGTTGCGTCACATATCGCAAGAGGCACGTTTAGGAGCTTTGCAAGCGTTTTTACGAGATAGGTTTTGCCGGAGCCCGTGGGACCTATCATAAGCATATTTGACTTTTCAAGCTCAACTCCGTCGAGATCTTCGTCAAACACACGCTTATAGTGATTGTAAACGGCAACGCTTATTGTTTTTTTGGCTCTTTCCTGGCCAACGACATAGTCGTCAAGCTCTGCCTTTATGACATGCGGCGGCTTGAGATTTTTGATGTCAAATTTCTGTTCGATTGCGTCGGGATTTGCGTCGGCTTTTTTTTGTGCCTTTGCCTTCTTTTTTATGCGTTGGTTTTGCGGCGGAAAGCCCGGCATGTCAAGGATAATGTTGGGGAAGCCGTTCATCCCGGGGAGCCCGAATAAGCTGCCGAAAAAGCCCTGGTCCTGTCTGTTGTCCCGGTTATTTTTGGTCTTATGTTTTACCTTGTTTTCTCCGGCCGGTATGTTATCGTCTGCGTCATTATTATCCGCGTCATTATTATCCGCGTCATTATAGTCCGTGTCGTTACCGTCTGCGTCATTATAGTCCGTGTCGTTACCGTCTGCGTCACTGTCATCCCCGTCACCGTGTCCGCTTCCCTTTCCGACAAGCTTAAACGTATCGCCGTTTTCGGTTGTTCCGAACACCGAAAGGTTGCCGTTTCCCGCAAGCGTGTTTATTGTCCTTTGGAGGCAGTCGTTGCATACGGTGATGCCGTCACCGATATGCATCATACATTTTACTTTTGATTCGGGACGCTTGCATATCAAGCAGATTTCCTCGTATTTGTCAGTCTCTGTTTCGTCGTCCTCTATTTCGTTGAATGTGTTAATGTTGTCGTTGTTCATAAATTTATCCTCACTTATATAATGATACACGGATTGCTGCGCGCCATGCCCTCTCGCAATCCTGCAGACATTCGTAATCCGCTTTGTTTTCTTTCTGAAAAAGCTGCTTATTCATGTTTGGCATTTCAAAATGTCAAAATTTCTCCTGCAGATAATTTTGCGGCAAAAGCAGAACCTTTTGACCTTATTATCATATTAATATGCATTTTTGTCGTGAATACAAAAAATCGTCCGCGCCAAAATCAAAATATCAAGCAGAACATTCCAATTCTCTATATAATTTATGTCCTGCTGTATACGGCGTGCGATATTTGTGTCGCCCCTGTAGCCCGTGACCTGGGCAAGCCCCGTAAGCCCGGGCCGCACCTGATGCTTTACCATGTAGCGGGGGATTTCTTCTTTAAATTTGTCCACAAAATACGGCCGCTCGGGACGTGGCCCCACAAGACTCATATCACCGCGCAGGATATTAAAAAGCTGAGGCAGCTCGTCAAGGCTTGTGCGCCTCAAAAAAGCACCGGATGCAGTAACACGCGAATCATTTTCGGTGGTCCACATGTGTTTTTCTTCTTCCGTATCCGTTTCACGCATCGTGCAAAATTTGTACATGGTAAAATTTTTGCCGTTTTTGCCGACGCGGGTCTGTCGAAATATCACTTTCTTTTGTCCGTCCGCCCGTATTATAATGCAAATTATAATCATCGGAATAAAGAAAAGAATAATTAAAATTAAACTTAAAATTATGTCGCCCGTGCGCTTCACAAAGCGGTTGCCGGGATAGCTTAAAGGGCTTTTTCTAATATTTATCACGGGAAGTCCGTCCATGTCTTCGATTTCCGCGCCCGACGAAATCATATTCTGAAAATCCGGCGCAAATTTTATATGGATTCCGTGCTTCTCGGTTTCGGTCACAATTTCCTTTAAATCGTTGTAATCGGTAACCTTGAGACAGATAACCGCTTCCGTAAAAAAATTGTTGTTAAATACCTCCTGCAAATCAGAAAGCGTGCCCCTCACACTCACGCCCATGTATTTTGTGTCCCTCACCATGTTGTCGCAAAGTATTCCCCATACTCTGTAACCCCATTCGGGGTGACGCATGAGTGCCTCAATATAGCGCTCTGTCGTATAGGAATATCCGATTATGAGCACATTCTTTAGGTGTTTTCCTTTTTTGTGCGATTTTTTTAGACACAAATAAGCCAAAAGCCTGTAGCAGAGCATCATGCATGTGCTTATGCATGCAAATACAAAGATAAACGCGCGCGAAATGTTTACTTCACGGAATATGTACAATAATGCCAGAAAATATGCCGCTCCGAAAAAATTTGCACGTATGGTGCCGATGATTATGCTGCTTATCTTAAAATTCTTTTTTGAATTATATGATCCCGATATCAAAAAAATGCCCGCATAGCCGATTATAACATAAATCAGGTACTTAAGGTAGTATGAAAGCGGCAAATACTTTACGCCGTCCGCCGCTCCTATCAGATCAAAGCGCACAAAATAAGCTGCCGCAAAGGATATGACAAGAATGATTGTGTCAAGTGCCATATAAAGCTTTGAAAAATAA
>CAVJHK010000071.1:0-1210 GCA_963649295.1 Lachnospiraceae bacterium
CATAAAATGAAAGTAATGATAGCCGGCAGTTTCGATCCGATTACGCTCGGACATCTCGATATAATAAAAAGGGCATCAAAGCTTTCAGATGAACTTGTTATTGCAGTTTTAAAAAATATTTCCAAAAAACCTTTGTTCAGTGCGGATGAACGGATTGAACTCATTCGCCGGGCAACGATTGACATACCTAATGTTACGGTCAAAAAATATGACGGATTGCTTGTCGATTTTGCAAAAAAGGAAAATGCCGATTTTCTTGTAAGGGGCCTGAGAGCCGTTACGGACTTTGAATATGAAATTCAGATTGCGCAAACCAACCACAAGCTTTATTCGGGTGTCGATACAGTTTTTTTTACGACAAGTATCGATTATTCTTATGTAAGCTCGAGTCTTGTGCGTGAAATTGCATCATATAAGGGTGACATCAGTGCATTTGTTCCGAAGTGTATAATAAAGGATATTTATGATAAATATAATAAATAACGGAGGGATTATTATGGGACAGAAAAAGATTGAGCAGGCAATCGATGAACTTTATGATTATGTGGACTCGTGCAAAACAAAAGGTTTTTCGGGAACGCAGATTGTTGTGCAAAAGAGCGAGCTTTTGGATAAAATAGATGAAATGAGACTTAAGGTCCCCGATGAGATTTCAAGATGCGCCAAAATCCTTGAGAGAAGAGACGAAATCCTGCGTGAAGCCGAAATACGTGCTCAAAAAATTATAGATGACGCAAGCGTAAAAGCAGAAGCGATGGTTCATGACAGTGAGATAATGCGTCAGGCATATCTTCAGGCAAACGAATTTATTTCACGTGCAAATCAGCAGGCGGATGAAACAATGAGCGTTGCTCAATATGAAGCCAACCAGGTACGGGGAGGAGCATTTGAATATACGAAGGATATGCTTTGTCAGATTGAAAGCGTTCTTTCGCAAACTCTTTCGGAGACACAAAAATGTGCGGAGGCGTTTATTGAATCGTTGTCGCGCAACCTTGAAATTGTTACCGAAAACCGCCGTGAACTTTGTGAGGAAATTGCACCGGAGGTTGGTCTTGATTCAGATTTGCAAGCAGAAATCGACGGACAAACCGAAAACAATTATCCGACAGACAATGATATTTTTGGTGACGGCGAAAATACGGACGATTATAATATTAATGTCGAAAATATTATCGGTGACGATGAACAATAATTTGATATATGTTTT
>CAVJHK010000071.1:1220-2147 GCA_963649295.1 Lachnospiraceae bacterium
TTTATATATCAATTATTCTCGGTGAAGTTGTGATGTCATGATTATATTCCCGGTTAAATTTATAAAAAATTGTGCGATTGTAGAGATTTGCGGCATAAATGTCTTTTTTCAGCATCGGAACGGAATCATAATCAAAGTCCGCCATTTTTGTTATTATGGGAATTTCGGAATTTTCTTTGATTATATTGATAAGGTCTGATTTATTTTTGTTCAAAGAGAGAAGCCGCAAATAAGGGGCACCTGTGCTTCTGTCTATATCCGAATCAAAAATTCCGAGAAGCGTGTGGATGAGAAGCCGGTTTACAAAAGCGCATGTGACTGATTTATTTGAAACTGCTTGTGCGAGCTTCGAAAAACAGATATCGGAAATCGCTTTCTTTTTTAATCTTAATGCAATGTCTTTGTTTGAACCGGGAAGATTTGCCAACTCGTCTGTATTCATCATATCGATTTTTTGCATAAGAAGAGCAGAAAAATCATCAGGCAAAATAGGATAGGTTTTGTTTAAAAAATTTAAAAGGTCGAAATTTGTATTTTCAATAGCAGGCAAAACTTTTATTAATGTTTTTAGACTGTTTTGATTTAAGTTACACATCAAATTTCTTATGGCACTTGCGCTTAAATAGGAAATATTTTTATTCGAATCGTTATAGAGTTCATTGGAATCATGAGCATTTCCGAAGCGTTTAAACGTAACGGGAGTAACAGTAGAATCAAATTTCATTAATGCTTTTATGTATTCGATACCGAGCGTGTTGTTGGGACACTTTAAAATGTCCGCAAATTCCGGGTAAAGCGCCGCAAATGCTTCGGAATGCGCACGGGGGTATGAGAGCCCGGCACTTTTAAATTCCGAAAATTTGTTTTTAAATTCGTCGGTTTCATTTAATAAATATTTTGCCGTATTATACAGAATATCGATATCAC
>CAVJHK010000071.1:2164-6527 GCA_963649295.1 Lachnospiraceae bacterium
GTGTATTATGGATATGCTTCCAAATGCAAAGTCGGGGGCGGCGGATGCGGCATAAACCGTAGGCAACTCAAATACAGCGTCAATACCGTTATATATCGCATTTTCCGCACGCAAAAATTTGTCGCATATTGCCGGTTCTCCGCGTTCAACGAAATCACCGCTCATAATTGCGATTGTGTAATCGGGATTAAGTTCATATTTTATTTTGTTAATAAGATATTTGTGACCGTTGTGAAAAGGATTAAATTCGGCAATGACTGCCGCAATTGTTTTTGACATTGTTTTTACCGACTTTCAAAAAAAAATCTTGTTTCTCAAAAGAGATTATAATATAATAAATCCAAATGTGTAAATAAATACTTTTTTAAAAGTATTGCAAAATCATCCGAACGCACCGCATGCTTTAACTTAAAAACAGAAAAATTTGTCACATGAGGACATTGGAGAGGTTTTGCATCAAAATCGAAAGGAGATTTTAATATGAGCTTTATTGACGGAATTAAGAAAAGAGCAAAAGAGAACATAAAGACAATCGTTCTCCCGGAAACAGAAGACAGAAGAGTCATGGAAGCCGCAGCAATTACTTTAAAGGAAGGCACGGCAAAAATTATTCTTGTCGGATCCGACGAACAGATCGAAAAGACCGCAGACGGACTTGACATAAGCGGTGCTGTAAGAATCGATCCCAATAAGACGGATAAATTACAAAGCTATATCGACAAGCTTGTTGAATTGCGTCAGGCAAAGGGAATGACACCCGAAAAGGCAAGAGAAAGTCTTACTTCGGATTATACAACATTTGCCGTTATGATGGTTAAGATGGGTGATGCAGACGGCGTTGTTTCGGGCGCTTGCCATTCGACGGCGAATACGCTTCGTCCCTGCCTCCAGATTTTGAAGACGGCTCCCGGCACAAAGCTTGTTTCGGCTTTCTTTATTATGGTTGTTCCGAATTGTGAATACGGTGAGGACGGAACATTTGTATTTGCGGACTGCGGTCTTGTACAGAATCCCTCACCCGAAGAGCTTGCGGCAATCGCGGGCAGCAGTGCAAAGAGCTTTGAGGCGCTTGTAGGCAAAAAGGCACGTGTTGCGCTTCTTTCACACTCATCAAAGGGCTCTGCCAAGCATGCGGATGTTGATAAGGTTACGGCTGCTGTTGAAATCGCAAAGAAGGATTATCCGGAATTTATGATAGACGGCGAGCTTCAGCTTGATGCGGCAATCGTTCCGTCGGTCGGCGCTTCAAAGGCTCCGGGAAGTGAAGTTGCGGGACACGCAAATACACTTATTTTCCCTGATCTCGATGCCGGAAATATCGGTTATAAGCTTGTTCAAAGACTTGCGCATGCCGAAGCATACGGCCCTATGACACAGGGAATTGCCGCTCCCGTAAACGATCTTTCGAGAGGATGCTTTACGGAGGATATTGTGGGCGTTATAGCAATTACGGCTGTTCAGGCAGCACAAATGTAAAGATTGGAGATATTGTCAAATGAAAGTTTTGGTTTTGAATTGCGGAAGCTCATCGCTTAAATATCAGCTTATCGATATGGAAAACGAGTCCGTTCTCGCAAAAGGTATTTGTGAAAAAATCGGCATGGAAGGCTCTATGATTACACATAAGCCGGCCGACAAGGAAGGCTTTAAGGACAGAAAGGAATCGATGCCCGATCATAAGGCTGCGGTTAAGCTTGTGATCGAAGCCCTCTTAAACAAGGATTACGGTGTGATTTCGGATATGTCGGAAATTGATGCTGTAGGACATCGTGTACTTCACGGCGGAAAATATTATTCCGCATCGATCGTTGTAAACGAGGACGTAAAGCGAGTTATACGCGAGTGTTTTGATCTCGGACCTCTTCACAATCCCGCAAATCTTATCGGAATTGAGGCATGTGAAGCGCTTATGCCCGGCACACCTCAGGTTGCGGTATTTGATACGGCTTTCCATCAGACAATGCCCAAAAAAGCCTATACATATGCAATTCCCTACGAATATTACGATAAATATGCAATACGTAAGTACGGCTTCCACGGAACAAGCCATTCGTTTGTTTCAAAGAGAGCAATTGAATTCGGTGCTTTAGATCCAAATAATTCCAAAGTTATCGTTTGTCATCTCGGAAACGGTGCTTCGCTTTCGGCAGTTGTAAACGGAAAGTGCGTTGACACATCAATGGGACTTACGCCTCTTGAGGGACTTATCATGGGAACAAGAAGCGGTGATGTGGATCCTGCTGTAGTTCAATATATCGCAAACAAGGAAAATAGAACCGTTGACGACGTTTTGAACATTTTGAACAAAAAGTCCGGTGTATTCGGTCTTTCGGGCGTATCGAGCGATTTCAGAGATCTTGAAGCTGCAGCTTCTTCCGGTAACGAAAGAGCGCGCGATGCGGTTGAGGCATTTGTATACAGAGTGGCAAAATATATCGGAAGCTATGTTGCCGCAATGAACGGTGTGGATGCAATAGTGTTCACTGCCGGACTCGGAGAAAACGACGGCAGGATGCGTGAAAGAATTTGTTCTTATCTTGGATTTTTGGGCGTTAAGCTCGATCCCGAAAAGAATTCGGTTCGCGGAAAAGAAACGGTTGTTTCGGCTTCCGATTCACGTGTCAAGATTATGGTAATACCCACAAATGAGGAACTTGCGATTGCAAGAGAAACGGTTGCGTTGATATAAAATAATCTTTAAAGTTTTTATTGACAAAACCCGGTCACGTTCGTATAATATACAAATGTGACATTTGTGCACATAGGTGTTTGTTATGGTAATTTCACTTTCGGAAATCATGAATCTTCCGCGTGGAGACAACGAATTCATATATAAATATGAACCCGCTGTCATCAAAATCTCGGGGAAAGAATACGAAATAACAAAAAAAGATGACATTTTGATTACGGTTACAAACAAGGGTAACAAAAAGCTTCGTATCAAGGTAAAAGGCTTTTTCGAGATTCTTGTTCCGTGCGACAGATGTCTCATTTTGCAAAAGGTGAATATTCCGATTGATTTTGCGGGTGATGCGGACATGAATTTAACAAATGCGGAACGTGCACTTGAACTAGATGATACAGAGTACATTAGCGGATACGATTTAGACGTGGATCGATTGATTTATGAAGAAATCTTGCTTGGGTTTCCGATGAAGGTTCTGTGTTCCGAAGACTGCAAAGGACTTTGCAAAATATGCGGGCACAACCTGAATTCAGGAGAATGCGGTTGTGATCGCATAGAGCCGGATCCAAGAATGTCTGTTATCCGGGATATTTTCAAACCAAGTAAGGAGGTGTAAATCATGGGAGCTATTTGTCCGAAGAATAAGCATTCCAAGGCAAGAAGAGACAGTCGCAGAGCAAATTGGAAGATGACTGCTCCGAACCTTGTTAAATGCAGCAAATGTGGTGCATTAATGATGCCTCACAGAGTTTGCAAGAGCTGCGGTTCTTACAACAAGAAAGAGATCATTGCTCAGGCATAAGAGTCTTATAAAGGCGGGTTGTTTAACCCGCCTTTTTCTTATTTATATGCAAAATTTCAAAATATCTTTTGACCGCAACATTATTTTATTTCGCCAAGTAACGACTTTATGTATTCGTCGGAATTATTTTCAAAATAATCCTTTTGCATATAAAATTCTTTGGAATTGTAACTTGCTTTAAAAAGCGGAATTTGATTTAGCCCCACATAATCGATAAAATTTTTGGGGACAAACAAAAATTGGTCCTGCTTTCTTATATATGCGTTTTCACGCGTGCATTTTGTTTTTTCTTCCTTTGGTAAACCGGTTACAACCATATTGTGCATACACATGTCTTTTGATGCGATATATGTATAATTTTTGTAATCCTTAAAGAAATATTTAAGTTCTGTATTTACTATCGGAATAATGATTTCGGATGCTTTTTTTCCGTTAAAAAGGTAAAACGATGAAAAATTAAATTCAGTTTCGCAAGGGAAAAGGGGGAAAGGATAAGTAAGCGTGATTTCGGTTTCGCTTATTGCGATTTTTGGCTTAATTAAAAGCTTTTTTGCGTTTAAAATATTTGTCTTTTCGTAAATACAAAAAAGCCCTTCTATGTCATCCGAATTATGAGAGAGAAGGGTAAATTCGAGTGCGTTTATTTTTTCTTTTACATCCTCTTTTTTTGTTATTTCGTATAAGCGAACGAGACCTGTAAGCTCCGCATATACATTTATCAAATCTTCACCCGAGATAAAATTTTCACGTATGTATCCCGATTTTTTTTCGACGGTAACAAGCTTTAAGTCACTTATATCAAACAGTTTTTTATAGCCTAAAAGAATTTTATAGCAGTCGATTGCATTCGCACTGTCGATAAAACAATTGATGCG
>CAVJHK010000072.1:0-6462 GCA_963649295.1 Lachnospiraceae bacterium
CATAAAAAGCTCCTTTCGGAGTTCTATAGAAGTCCAGAATTTTGTCCGCACCTCCAAATCAAAAATTTATTTTAAACCTGTACATCAAATCGTCTTTGCAACCTTTAAAAGAAGCGGATCAAGCGTCTTCTTCATTGCAAGTGCCTCTTCGATGTCATAGTCGACAAATTTGCCTTCCTTATATGCAACAAGCCTGTTTGACTTGCCCTCGCAAAGAAGATCAACAGCCATCATACCCATTGTGGATGCAAAAACTCTGTCCTTTGCCGTAGGGCTTCCGCCGCGCTGTATATGTCCTATTATCGTCGCTCTTGTTTCGATTCCGGTTGCCGCTTCGATTCTGTCTGCCATTCTGTAAGAATTGCCTATGCCTTCGGCATTTACGATAATCGTATGCTTTTTGCCGAGCTTCTTTCTCTCAAGAATATGATTTATGATTGCTCTTTCGTCATAGTTGTCAAGCTCGGGCAAAAGAATTTCCTCCGCTCCGTTTGCGATTCCGCACCAAAGTGCAATATAACCCGCATGACGTCCCATAACCTCGATTATGGAAACTCTCTCGTGGGACGTGGATGTATCACGTACCTTGTCTATTGCTTCCATTGCCGTATTGACTGCGGTATCAAAGCCGATTGTATAATCGGTACATGCAATGTCAAGATCTATTGTTCCGGGAAGACCTATTGTATTTATACCTCTCTTTGCAAGCTGACGTGCACCCTGAAAAGATCCGTCACCGCCTATTACAACAATGCCGTCGATTCCGTGCTTTTTGCATATTTCGGCACCTTTGTCCTGACCTTCCGGCGTAACAAATTCCTTGCATCTTGCCGTATAAATTTTTGTACCGCCGCGCTGTATGATATCGGAAACACTGTGTGAATCCATATCCGTAATGTCTTCTTCAAGAAGTCCCGCATAACCGCGGTTTATTGCCTTAACGTTAAGACCATGATCTATTGCCGTACGCACAACCGAACGTATTGCCGCATTCATTCCGGGTGCATCGCCACCGCTTGTAAGTACGCCTATTGTTTTAACACAAGAATCTGCCATATCATTTACCTCCAAAAAACCAAATAATCCATAAAACATTCCTAATTCTCGAGATTGCATTTTACAACCAATAAATCCGTTTGTAAACAAAAATTATGTTTTGAAGACATTAAATTTTCGAGAATTTTAGTAAGTTACTTTTACTGCCTCTTCTCCGAATCGTTTTTTAAGCTTATTTATAAATTCGGCATCAGTACTTACCGAAAGTTCGGGGCCCAGATATCTGCACTTTTTTTCTTCTTCAAGATAAATTACAACCCTTGATTTTCCGTCAGATTGTTTCAGTATGTCCATAAGCCCGTTTTCCGTCCCCGTATATTCATTAATATTTTTAAAACGTATCCATACCTTTGACGGAATATCCGATATCCTTTTGATTTCCGACAAAATAAGCTTTGCGGCACTTTCATCAACCGACGCTCTGCCCTTTATAAGCACCTTTTCATCCGCATTAAAAAAATTTTTGTACTTTTCGTAATCACGCGGAAAAACAAGCACCTCTATCGCGCCGTAAATATCTTCAAGCTTCAAAATTGCCATCGTTTGATTTGTTTTGGTTATTTTTTTGGTTACGCTGTTGATTATTCCGCCGATTGTAACAAGATTTCCGTCGGTTACAGTCACAAGTCCCGTTTCTTCATCGGGCTTAAAATCTGAAGTCGTGACATCACAGTATTTTTTTAAAACTTCCTCATATTCAGTGAGCGGATGACCGCTTACATAAAGATCAAGCACTTCCTTTTCAAGGCTTAACAGTTCTTCCTTCGAATATTCACCGACATCCGGAAAATTTCTTTCGGGAGCGGAATTGTTGTTTCCGCCCATAAAATCAAAAAGCGACATTTGGCCGGGCGTATTGTGTTTAATGTTGTCAACTTCATCATCTATTATAATCTGATATACGGACATAAGTTGCTTACGTGTCCCAGGAAGCAAATCAAACGCACCCGCTTTTATCAGATTTTCCACGGTTTTTTTGTTGATTCCGAATTTGAGCGTCCTCTTTATAAAGTCGTCAATCGATACAAACAATCCGTTTTCTTCGCGTTCTCTTTTTATGTCCGAAACAACCTGGCGCCCTATTCCCTTTATTGCCGAAAGCCCATATCTTATGGCACCGTCAACACTTGTAAAGCCCGTTCCGCTTTCGTTGATTGAAGGAGGAAGAATAGATATTCCGCTTTTGCGGCACGCATACATATATTCCGTGAGCTTTGTCGTATTTCCCATGACCGATGTCATAAGCGATGCCATATATTCAACGGGATAATAATATTTTAAATATGCCGTCTGATAAGACACAACAGCATAGCATGCGGCATGAGCCTTGTTGAACGCATATTTTGCAAAATCCGTCATTTCGTCAAAAATCTTGTTTGCGGTTTCTGCGGAAATCCCTTTTTTTGCACACCCGGGAACGCCCTCAGTCTGATTTCCGTAAACAAAATTTTCACGTTCCTTTGCCATGACGTCAGCCTTTTTCTTTGCCATCGCACGACGCACAAGGTCACTTCTGCCATACGAATATCCCGCCAGATCCCGCACGATTTGCATAACCTGTTCCTGGTAAACTATGCATCCGTAAGTTGTTTCGAGTATCGGCTTAAGTTCCGCACATTCATATGTTACAAGCGACGGATTTCGTTTTCCTTCGATATATTTCGGAATAAAGTCCATGGGGCCGGGTCTGTAAAGCGAAATACCCGCAATTACATCTTCTATTGATGTGGGCTTAAGTTCCTTCATGAATCCGGTCATTCCTTTGCTTTCAAGCTGGAATACCCCGTCCGTGTTTCCGTCGGATATCATGTCAAATATGTTTTTATCATCATAGGAAATATTTTTGATCGAAAAATTTTCTTTGGTTTCTTTTATATGTTCGTTAATCGCCAGTTCCGTGTCTTTTATGACAGTAAGTGTTCTGAGCCCCAAAAAGTCCATTTTGAGAAGCCCCAAGTGTTCGCATTCCGTCATATTAAACTCGGTAGTAACGGAGCCGTCCGAGCTCACCGCAAGAGGAACATATTCCTGAACGGGTGCATTGCTTATAATTACTCCCGCCGCATGAATCGAAGTATGACGCGGAAGCCCCTCAAGCGCCATTGCATTCTTTAAAAGATTTTGAATTTCGGGGTCGGTGTCAAAAAGCTTTTTGAGCTCGGTGCTCTTATTTAATGCGTCCGCAATCGTAATATTAAGCTCGTTCGGAATAAGTTTTGCGATTACGTCGACTTTATTATAAGGCATATCAAGCGCACGTCCCACGTCGCGGATGGCATTTTTTGCCGCCATCGTTCCGAACGTAACAATTTGGCATACCCTGTCCCTGCCGTATTTTTCGACAACATAATCTATTACTTCCTGGCGTCTTTCATAACAAAAGTCAACGTCAAAGTCGGGCATTGAAACACGTTCCGGATTCAAAAAGCGTTCAAAGAGCAAATTATATTTGATAGGATCGATGTCCGTGATTTCAAGGCAATATGCCGCTATGCTGCCTGCCCCGCTTCCTCTTCCCGGTCCGACCGGAATGTCATGATCCTTCGCATATTTGATAAAATCCCATACAATAAGAAAATAATCCACAAAGCCCATTGTATGGACGATATTTAATTCATATTCAAGTCTTTTTTTAAGTTCGTCCGTAACACATGCATATCTCTTTTTTAAGCCCTCTTCGCATAAAAATTTGAGATAAGTCCATGCGTCATAGTTCCCGGGAACATCGAATTTTGGGAGTTTATAATGTCCGAATTCAAATTCAACGTTGCATCTGTCGGCAATTTTTACGGTATTTTCGAGTGCCTCCTTCGCATAAGGAAAAAGCGCTGCCATTTCTTCTTCGGACTTTAAATAATATTGTCCGCCCGTATATCTCATTCTGTCTTCGTCATGCACCTTTTTTTGTGTCTGGATGCAAAGAAGAATATCATGTGCTTCAGCGTCAGATGCATAAATATAGTGCGAGTCGTTTGAGCATATAAGATCAATTCCCGTTTCCTTATGCATACGCATGAGATATGCGTTTACGGTACGCTGTTCGGGTATTCCGTGATCCTGCATTTCAAGAAAGAAATTGCCGTGGCCGAAAATATTTTCTAAGCGAAGCGCCGCTTCCTTTCCTTTTTCGTAATCGTCTCTCTTTAAATAATATGCAACTTCACCCTGAAGACATGCCGAACAGCAAATTATTCCCTCGTGGTACTTATTTAAAATCTCCGTATCTACTCTCGGTTTATAATAAAAGCCTTCCGTAAATCCGATCGACACGATTTTTATGAGATTGTGATATCCTATGTCGTTTTCGGCAAGCAAAATAAGATGATAATAACGTTCTTCGTCTGTCCCACCTGTTTTATCTTTTCTGCTTCCCGGCGCAACATAAACCTCACAGCCGATAATCGGCTTGATACCCTCTTCCTTACAGGCTGTCCAAAATTCGACTGCTCCGTACATTACCCCGTGATCGGTTATTGCAAGCGCATTCATATTAAGTTCTTTTGCTCTTTTTACAAGCGGGCGTATTTTTGCCGACCCGTCAAGAAGCGAATATTCCGTATGCACGTGAAGATGTACAAAGCTCATAACAAAATAATCCTCCGGAAAAAAATTACCTAAAGAAAAACCTCATCCGTTAAAGAATGAGGTTATTATATCATATTTATATGTTTTTTTATCGCGGCAAATAACTATTTTCCCGTTAAAAGCTTTTCGACCGCATTTTCTGCTTCTTCTTCGTCAGCGCCTTCCGCAACAACCGAAACCACACTGCCGTCAACAATACGAAGCGTCATCACACCCATTATGCTTTTTGCGTTTATGAGTTTGTCCTTCTGTTCAATAAAAACCTTTGAATCAAATCTGCTTGCGGTTTGAACAAGAAGTGCCGCAGGTGTTGCGCTCATCCGGTCGGTACCCGATATTGTAATTTGCTTTTTTGTCATACTTTCGCCTCTTTTTCTTTTAAATCGTTTGCCATAAGTATTAACTTGTCAAGTCTGTGACTCACTCCGGATTTTCCCACACAGGGTTTTAACATACTCCCAAGCTCCGAAAGCGATTTTTCGGGAAATTCAAGTCTCATCTCGGCAGTATTCCGTAAGGCTTCGGGAAGATTCTTTAACATATCCCTTTCCTTAAGGTAATTGATGCTTTTTATCGCATTTGATGCGGCACGTGCCGTCTTTTTAATATTGGACGTTTCGCAATTCACACGCCTGTTTACGTTGTTCCGCACATCCTTTAATATTCTTTTGTTTTCAAAGCTCATAAGAGAATTATGCGCTTCAATAATATTTAAAAGATCGCTGATTTTGTCGGCATCCTTAAAATACAGTCCTAATCTGTTGCCCCGAACGGCAATTTTACCCGAAACTCCGAAAAAATCAAGTGTTTCCGAGAGTAAATCAATTATTTCCTCATACTGGGACGAAAATTCAAGATGATAATTATCCTGAGGATCCGACATGCTTCCGCATCCCAAAAAAGCACCTCGTACAAAGCTTCTTTTGCAGCAGCTTTTTTCCAAAAATGCCTTGTTTTCGGGATAAATCATGCCGTCTGTGTTCACAAGCGAACATAATTTCATAATGTCTTTGTCGTCACCAAAGCTATCGATTAAGGATTGTACGGCAGACATATCATTTTTGTCAATGGTTTTTTTTTGCGTAAACAAAACATAACCCGTAATTTCCGCAATTCTGCAATGCTTCTTTAGGGGCACATTTTTCGATAATTCCTTTTTGACTTCACCGCTGAATGACATTATCTCATTATATCCCTGTGATATGTTTTTATCGCATAATTAAGTTCCCTTAAGCTTTCCGAAAGCTCATAAGCAACAGTAACCGACCTGTGTTTTCCGCCGGTACAGCCGATTCCTATGACGAGTCCGTTTTTTCCTTCGCTTATGTAATTCGGTATCAAAAACTTTACCATGTCGGTAAGCTTATAAAGAAACTCTTTTGATGTCTCGGACTTCATGACAAAATCACGAACGCGTAAATCTTCTCCCGTCAGTTTTTTGAGCTCCGGAACATAATAAGGATTTGCAAGAAATCTCACATCGAAAACCAAATCGCAATCCGTCGGAATCCCGTATTTAAAGCCGAACGAAACAATCGTCAGAACAAAATTGTTAAATTCCCTGTTATTCACGAATATCGTATTTATTTGCTGCTTTAAATCTCTTACGAGAAGCGAGCTCGTGTCGAGAACGTAATCCGACTTTGCCTTCAAAAAAGCAATTCTTTTTCTTTCTTCCTTTATTCCGTCTTCCACACGCCCGTTTCCCGAAAGCGGATGGCTTCTTCTTGTTTCCTTGTAACGCTTTACAAGTGTCTCATCGGATGCGTCAAGAAAAAGGATTTCATATTTAATATTTGTTTTGGTGAGCTCATTCAGAAC
>CAVJHK010000073.1:0-6274 GCA_963649295.1 Lachnospiraceae bacterium
AAAATGTCAACCTTGAGATCAAGCCTGGTATGCGAAATGTCACTTGCCCATGACGCAAAGGAAATTTCGCTTTCCGAATTTTTGGATCTCGGTGTCGGTGAAGAAAAAAACGGCGGAAGATACAGGGATTCGATCGTGTCGGATGCTTTTGAAGCGGTAATAGGTGCAATATATTTGGACGGAGGGCTAATACCCGCCAAAAATTTTATCGATCGTTTTGTATTAAACGACATAGAAAAAAAGGCTTTGTTTCATGACAGCAAGACTATACTGCAGGAATTTGTTCAAAATAATTTAAAATCACAGGTTAAATACGAAATTATATCGGAAACCGGTCCCGATCATGACAAAACATTTGTTTCGAGAGCCTTTGTCGGTGATAAAGAAGCGGAAACGGGAACGGGGCACTCCAAAAAAGCGGCAGAACAGGATGCGGCATATAAAACGCTCCTTAAATTAAAATTAAGTTAAGTCAAGGATAAATACCAAATGTACCTCAAATCCATAGAAATCAACGGTTTTAAATCGTTTGCAAATAAAATTGTTTTTAAATTCAATAACGGAATAACTGCGATTGTGGGCCCGAACGGTTCGGGCAAAAGCAACGTTGCGGATGCCGTAAGATGGGTTCTCGGTGAACAGAGCGCAAAGCAGCTTCGCGGAACAAAAATGGAAGACGTAATTTTTGCCGGGACTCAAATGCGAAAGCCGATGGGATATGCTTATGTTGCGATAACCTTTGACAATTCCGACAGAGCGCTTAATCTTGACTATTCGGAGGTTACGGTTGCAAGACGTGTTTACAGGTCGGGTGAAAGTGAATATTTAATCAACGGAAACAATTGCCGCCTCAGAGATGTGCAGGAACTCTTTTTTGATACAGGAATAGGAAAAGAGGGATATTCGATAATAGGTCAGGGTCAAATCGAAAAGATACTGTCGGGAAGACCCGAAGAAAGACGTGAACTTTTTGACGAAGCAGCAGGAATCGTTAAATATAAAAAGAGAAAAGCCGCAGCCGAAAAGGAACTTGAAGAGGAACACTTAAATCTTTCAAGAATCACGGATATACTTTCGGAAATAGAAAAGCAGGTTGGACCGCTTGAAAAGCAATCGGATACAGCAAAGGAATATTTGAGGCTTAAGGAAAATCTAAAGAATTACGAGATTAATCTCTTTCTTTTTGATTATTTTAAAAATACCGATGTCAAAAATGAGGCGGTTAAAAATAAAGACTTTATTTTAAATGATATTTCGAATGTTCAAACAGAATATGAAAATTCGAAAAATGAATACGAAAGACTTGAAAACGAGATTTCGGAATATACAAAAAAGCTTGAAGAGACCCGCGAACAAAAAAATCAAATTCTTGTGATGACGGAAAAATGTGACGGTGAAATCCGTCTTATGGAAGAAAAGAAAAATTCTGTTTTTAAAAATAATATAGAATATGAGCACAGAAAAGAAGTGCTTATGCTTGATAAAGAAAACAAAAAGGCGGAAATCGAAAATCAAACCGGCATTCGTGCGGAGAAAAACGAAGAACTTCTTAAATTAAAGCACGATCATCAAAATTCGTATGACGAAATTGACGGCATTCATAAGAAAATAGATGAATATAATTCGGAAATCGAAAAATTAAATAAGGAAATTTCTGAGTTAAACGAAGACGATACAAAAATTAAGACGGAAAAACAAAAATATGAAACCTTAAATGAACAGATTTCGATAAGAAAAGCGGAGCTTACAAAGAAGGTTTTAAATCAAAAGAATTTTGAAACGGAATATGAAAGTGCCGTTGAAACATATAACCGTGAGCTTTCGGAAATTGACGAAAGAACTAAAGAATTAAAAACAGGAATCTTGAGTCGTGAATCGGAAAGCGCCTCATTAAAGGAAAAGCTTGACGAAACAAATGTTTTTCTTGAAAGATTTCAAAAGGAAAAGATAGAGCTTGAGTCGAGAGTGGGAGCACTCAAGGACTTTTCGGAGCGCTACGAGGGATACGGAATAAGCGTCAAAAAGATAATGGAACAAAAAACCAAATATCCCGGAATTGTGGGTGTTGTCGCAGACATTATAGAAGTGCAGGAAAAGTACGAGACAGCTGTAGAAACGGCACTCGGCGGCAGTATACAAAATGTCGTAACGCGTGACGAGGCAACGGCAAAAAGAATGATCGAATTCCTTAAAACAAACAAATTCGGACGCGCAACATTTTTGCCCTTAAATTCGATCACGGTAAAGGAGACGGGAGAAGATAAGAACATTCTTTCGTCGGAAGGTGTTATAGGATACGCAAACAAGCTTGTAAAAACGTCGAAGGAGTATTTTGACGTAATAAAGTATCTGATCGGACGTATTATCGTTGTAGACAATATCGACAATGCACTTAAGCTTGCAAAAAAAAATAACTACTCGTTAAGAATAGTTACGCTTGAGGGAGAACAGCTAAATCCCGGCGGTTCGCTTTCGGGAGGTGCTTACAAAAACAATTCGAATCTCCTCGGACGTAAGCGCGAAATGGATGAGGCAGCCAAAAAGGTAAGTGTGCTTGTGTCGAGAGTAAATGCGCTCACGCGCGAAAAGGACGGCTTTAAAGAAAAACGCGATAAATTAAAATACGAAATCGCCGAAATGCAGAACGACCTCCAAAAGCTTACAATCAAGCAAAACACGGTTATGCTGAATCTTGAAAAAGAAAACGAGCGTCTAAAGGAGAGCAAGGAATCATTCTCCGTAACCGAGCTTGAAATTAAGGATTTGGATAAGAAGATCTCAGAAAACAACGAAAGCAAAGGTCTCCTTGACACGAGGTTATCCGAAAATAAAGACAAAAAATCAAAGGTAAACGAAGAAATCGATAAATTTAATCACAAGCTCGAAGAAGAACGTGTTCTTGAAAGATATTCAAACGAAAAGAATGCGTCACTGCGCGTGGAGCAGGCGGGAATCATGCAGTCGATAACGTTTATCGATGAAACGGTTGAAAGACTTAAAGGCGAAATCGAAAAAATAGATTCGGATACAAATGAGCTTTCCGAAAATATTGAAGAAGCGGGAAAGACATTAAAGGAAATCGAAAATGATATTTTGGTAACACATCAAAATATAGCAAAATGGAAAAATGATATTTCGGATATGGATGCGCTTATTTCCGAAACGGAAGAAAAAAAGGCTTCCGTGTCAAAGGGACATAAGGATATTTTTGCCCTTCATGAGGAACTTTCAAAAAAACTTGCCGCACTCGAAAAGGATTCATTTCGTATCGACCAGCAGATTTCAAGAGTTACCGAAGCAATCGACGAGCAATGCGCATATATGTGGAGCGAGTATGAGATAACGGTTGATGCCGCTCTTGAAAAGAAAGACGAAAGCCTTGGAAATTATAATGCAGTAAAGCGCGGTGTTTCCGAAATTAAATCGGGGATCAAGGCGCTTGGCGACGTAAATGTCAACGCAATCGAGCAATATAAGGAAATTTCAGAGAGATATATATTATATTCCACGCAAAAAGAGGATATAGTCGCAGCTGAAGAAAAGCTTAAAAATATTATTGTCGATCTTGAAAACGAAATGAGAAAGCAATTCGAAGAAAAGTTTTTGCTTATCAGGGAAGGCTTTGACAGGGTATTTAAGGAAATGTTCGGAGGCGGACAGGGAACGCTTGAGCTTTCGCCGGACGAGGATGTGCTTACGACCGGAATTGTCATAAATGCGCAGCCGCCGGGAAAAAAGCTTCAAAACATGATGATGCTTTCGGGCGGAGAAAAGGCGCTTACGGCAATTGCGCTTTTGTTTGCGATACAATCGTTAAAGCCGTCGCCCTTCTGTCTTCTTGACGAAATTGAGGCTGCACTTGACGACAGCAACGTCGGAAGATTTGCGAAATATCTTCATAAGCTTACTAACAATACGCAATTTATTGTAATTACGCACAGAAGAGGTACAATGGCTCAGGCGGATGCGCTTTACGGAATAACGATGCAGGAAAAGGGCGTTTCTGCGCTTGTTTCAGTGAGCCTTATCGAAAATTCACTTTCAAATTAGGAGAGACATGGGAATATTCAGAAGACTTGCCGCTTTTTTTACGGGAGCGGAAATAATAGACGACAATTTTTATGAAGAGATAGAAGAAACGCTTGTTATGGCGGATGTGGGCGTAAATACGACCGAAAAAATCATTGAAGCGCTCAAAAAAAAGGTAAAGGAAAAAAAGATTTATAAGCCGGCAGAATGTAAGCAGTTGCTTATCGATTCGATAAAAGAACAAATGAATGTGCCGGATGACGCATACGATTTTGAAAACGGACCGACTGTCATAATGATGATCGGAGTTAACGGCGTGGGCAAAACATCGGCTGTCGGAAAGCTTGCCTATATGCTCAAAAAATCCGGGAAAAATGTTCTTATTTGCGCTGCGGATACATTTCGTGCGGCCGCTGTCGAACAACTTGCGGAATGGGGGAAAAGAGCTGATGTGCCCGTCATAAAGGAACACGAAAATGCGGATCCCGCGGCTGTTGTTTTTGATGCTTTAAATGCGGCAAAGGCAAGAAATACGGATATTTTGATTGTCGATACGGCGGGACGTCTTCAAAATAAAAAGAATTTGATGGACGAGCTCGGAAAAATCGACAGAATAATAAAGCGTGAATATCCGGGCGCAAGACGAGAGACATTTGTTGTTCTTGACGGGACGACCGGGCAAAATGCGCTTGTTCAGGCGCGTGAATTTAATGAGGTTGCGCCTGTTACCGGCATTATTATCACAAAGCTTGAGGGCACGGCAAAGGGCGGAATTGCGATTGCCGTTCAGGCGGAGCTCTCGGTTCCCATAAAATATATAGGTGTGGGTGAAGACATAAAGAGCCTTATAAAATTTGATCCGAATTCATATGTTGACGGATTGTTTTCGTAATTTTGTGCATCATGCACAAAAAGCATGCCCTTTTTTTTACACATGGGAAGTGTTATTGTTCTTGTAATCGTCAAAATGATTTGATAAAATTTAATTACCAAAATCACAAAAACGAAAATGCATTACAAAACAATCCAACAAAATAAAGGAGAAAAATATTATGGCAGATGCCGAAAGATTAAAAGCACTTGATGCCGCACTTGCTCAAATAGAAAAAGCATACGGCAAGGGATCGGTTATGAAGCTTGGTGATTCCGGGACAATGAACGTGGAAGCCGTTCCGACTGGATCTCTTTCGCTTGACATAGCACTCGGAGTGGGAGGCGTTCCGAAGGGAAGAATCGTTGAAATATACGGTCCCGAGTCATCGGGTAAAACAACCGTTGCTCTTCATATGGTTGCTGAAGTGCAAAAGCGCGGCGGTATTGCGGGATTTATCGATGCCGAGCATGCTCTTGACCCTGTATATGCAAAGAATATAGGAGTAGATATCGATAATTTATATATTTCCCAGCCGGATAACGGAGAACAGGCACTTGAAATTACGGAAACAATGGTTCGCTCGGGCGCAGTGGATATTATAATTGTCGACTCGGTTGCGGCTCTTGTTCCGAAAGCAGAAATCGAAGGCGATATGGGCGATTCCCATATGGGACTTCAGGCCAGACTTATGTCTCAGGCTCTCAGAAAGCTCACTGCCGCAATCAGCCGTTCAAATTGTATTGTTATATTCATAAACCAGCTTCGCGAAAAGCTTGGTGTTATGTTCGGAAATCCCGAAACAACCACGGGCGGCAGAGCGTTAAAATTTTATGCCTCCGTCAGAATGGACGTAAGACGTACCGAATCAATCAAATCAGGCGGAGACGTAATAGGAAACAGGACAAAAATCAAGATTGTAAAGAACAAGGTTGCGCCGCCGTTTAAGGAAGCCGAATTTGATATCATGTTCGGCAAGGGAATTTCAAAATCGGGTGATATTTTGGATCTTGCCGTCCAGGAAAATATTATCATAAAAAGCGGTGCATGGTTCTCGTATAACGACGAAAAAATAGGTCAGGGCAGAGAAAACGTCAAAGCTTTTCTTGAACAAAATCCCGAAATCATGTCTGAAGTCGAAGGGCGTGTCCGCGAAAAATACGGCTTTACGGAAGAACCTGTAAAGGATGCGGACAAAAAATAACCGGGGAATTCATGCATAATATAATAAATATAACGGAATTTTCAAAATCCAAAATAAAATTAGAATTTGACGACGGCGATTTTATTGTTGTATATAAGGGTATGATAAATACCGAACCAAAAGAAATCGAAGATTCGGAATATTACATTCTTTATAAGGAAATGCTGAAA
>CAVJHK010000074.1:0-3248 GCA_963649295.1 Lachnospiraceae bacterium
ATATAATGGATTTGGAAGTAAAGGAGTTAAGATTACGAAAAAAATGCCTTTCGATTTGCGGACAGATTTCTGATATTCGTGTAAAGTACGGGAAAATTTTTTGTGATAAAATCACGCAAGAATTAAATGATTTAAATTTTGCAAGTCCCGTATTTTCACTGAAGGCAGAAAAAAATGAAGCATTTACCGCCAACGGATTTGACAATATGGAATTTATGATATCGTTAAATCCCGGAGAGCCTTTAAAGCCGCTCATCCGTGTTGCGTCGGGCGGTGAACTTTCGAGAGTATGTCTTGCGATAAAAACTGTTCTTGCGGATAAGGATGAAATTCCGACGCTCATTTTCGACGAAATAGATACGGGAATTTCGGGGCGAACGGCACAGCGTGTTGCCGAAAAAATGGCACTCCTTGCGCATTCTCATCAAATTATATGCATAACGCATCTTGCGCAGATTGCGTCAATGGCCGATACGCATTTTCTTATAGACAAAAAAATAAACGAAAATTCCGTTAAAACGGAAATAAGAGAACTGAGCGAAAGCGAGCGCATCACCGAAATCGCAAGAATTCTCGGCGGTGCGACGATTACGGATACTGTTGTGGACAGCGCAAAGGAAATGATTTCTTTGGCATCAAAAATAAAGGCGGGAAAATGACATGAAAAATATATTGCTTGCGGCATCGGAATGTGTTCCTTTTATCAAAACCGGCGGACTTGCGGACGTTGTCGGGGAACTTCCGAAATATATTGACAAAGAACAATTTGATATGAGGGTAATTATTCCCAAATACAGGGGAATTCCCGAAAAATTCAAGTCTGAGATGAAATTTCTCACAAATTTTCAAATGGATCTCGGCTGGCGTAAGCAATATGTCGGTATTTTTGAACTTGTATTAAACGGTGTTATTTTTTATTTTATAGACAACGAATTTTATTTTAACGGAGAAAGACCGTACGGAGAAATACACGAAGACATAGAAAAATTTGCCTTTTTTGACAGAGCGGTTTTGTCATGCCTTCCCGTTATAGGCTTCAGACCCGACATCATTCATTGCAATGACTGGCAAACGGGACTTATTCCGGTATTCCTTCACGATTCCTTTTATGCGGGGGAATTTTATCGCGGAATTAAGAGCATTATGACGATTCATAATCTTAAATTCCAAGGCATATATGACAAAAAAACGGTTATGGATACGGCGGGACTTTCACCTTATTATTTTACAAGTGACAAGCTTGAAGCATACGGTGACGCAAATTATTTAAAGGGCGGAATCGTTTATGCTGACATTGTCACAACTGTGTCCGAGCAATATGCAAAGGAAATTCAAATGCCTTATTACGGTGAAGGACTTGACGGACTTATGAGGGCACGTTCGAATTCGCTTTGCGGAATTGTTAACGGAATCGATACGGATGTTTATAATCCCGAGACGGACAAGGCGATAAAATATCATTTTAATTCCGAAAATTTCAGAGTGAACAAAAAGAAAAATAAGGTTCTTCTGCAGGAGGAACTGGGACTTGAAAAAAATGACAAAAAGATGATGATAGGTCTTGTGTCAAGACTTACGGACCAAAAGGGACTTGACCTTGTGGAATGCGTTATCGAACAGCTTTGTGCGGAAAATATTGAGCTTGTGATTCTTGGAACAGGCGAAGCAAAATATGAAAATCTTTTCAGACATTATGAATGGAAATATAAGGACAGGGTTTCGTCAAGCATCTATTATAACGAAGAAAGAGCGCATAAGATTTATGCGTCGGCGGATGCGCTTCTGATGCCGTCTTTGTTTGAGCCCTGCGGCTTAAGTCAGCTTATGGCAATGCGTTACGGTACGCTTCCGATCGTAAGGGAGACGGGCGGATTAAAGGATACCGTAAAACCCTTCAATGAATACGAAAATACAGGTACGGGATTTTCGTTTATGAATTACAATGCCCACGAGATGTTAAATACGGTTAAATATGCCGTAAATACATTTTATGACAAAAAGCGCCTGTGGAACAAAATGGCGGAGCGTGCGATGAAAGCGGATTTTTCGTGGAATGCTTCGGCCAAAAAATATGAAATGCTTTATACGGATCTTACAAAATGATTTATGCGGACGTGATTGTCGATATTTCGGTCGAAAATATCGATAAGACATTTCAATACGGTATACCGGAAGACTTGCAGCAGACGGTTAATGTCGGGACGCGCGTTTTGATTCCCTTTGGGAACAGACGCGAAATGACAGGCTATGTTGTGAGTCTTTCTTTGATACCCAAAATTGAGCCCGAAAAAATCAAGCTTATCTTGAGCGTTGCGGAAAAAAGTATATCGATTGAAGGAAAAATGATTGAACTTGCCGCATGGATTAAAGCCAATTACGGCGGAACGATGAACGATGCCCTGAAGACTGTTTTACCCGTGAAACGTACGGTTAAATTAAATAAAAAAAAGGAAATAGAATTAACCGTAAGTGAGCATGAGGCCGAAAATTATCTGATTGAATTCGAAAAAAAACATTTTGTTGCGCAGGCAAGACTCTTAAACGAATTGATAAAATACAAAAAGCTTTCCGTGCGTCTTGTTTCGGAAAAATTAAATATAAGCGCTTCGTCAGTGTCAAGTCTTGTACGCCGGAGAATATCGGAAATTAAAGAAACGGACGAAAAGTCGGAGTTTGTTGTAAACAAAAACAATACGATTTTAAATATTGAACAAAAAAATGCGACAGACAGAATAATAAACGATATTGAAAATAACAAAATTAATACTTATTTGATACACGGAATCACCGGAAGCGGAAAAACGGAAGTATATATGGAAGTGATACAATATGTTATTTCCAAAGGAAAAAAAGTGATTGTCCTTATTCCGGAAATTTCGCTTACTTTTCAAACTGTTTTGAGATTTACGGAAAGATTCGGAAAGAAAGTTGCTTTTTTTAATTCGAGAATGTCTCAAGGGGAAAGATTTGAAAGCTTTGAAAAGGCAAAAAAAGGGCTTATAGATATAATGATAGGACCACGCTCGGCGCTTTTTACCCCATTTTCCGATATCGGACTTATTGTTATTGACGAAGAGCATTCTTTGACATACAAAAGTGAAACGGTACCGAAATATCATGCACTTTCGGTTGCGCAAAAAATTTGTGAAATGCATAATGCAGCGCTTGTTCTCGGCTCTGCGACACCGAGTCTTGATTCATACAAGAAGGCAAAGGATAACGAATATGTTCTTTTGCGCCTTAAAAAT
>CAVJHK010000074.1:3313-6255 GCA_963649295.1 Lachnospiraceae bacterium
AAGAACAATCGTTCAATGTTTTCTTTGGAGCTTGTAAACGATATATCGGAAAGATTGAATAAGCACGAACAGATTATGCTTTTTTTAAACAGGCGGGGGTATTCGGGATTTGTGTCATGCAGAAAATGCGGAGAGGTGATTATGTGTCCGCATTGTGCCGTGTCACTTAATCTCCACTACGGGAATATACTTAAGTGCCATTATTGCGGATATGAAACGCACTTCACACATATTTGTCCGTCATGCGGGTCAAAATATATAAAGACATTCGGAACGGGTACCGAAAAGGTGGAGGAGCTCACAAAAAAGCTTTTTCCGACGGCAAGAGTTTTGAGAATGGATGCCGATACAACAAAAACAAAAGAAGCCTACGAAAAAATTTTGTCTGACTTTGCGGCAGAAGAGGCGGATATTTTAATCGGAACGCAAATGATAGTTAAAGGACACGATTTTCCGCGGGTTACTCTTGTGGGGATAGTTGCAGCGGATTTGTCGTTGTATGCGGGAGATTACAGAGCGGCGGAAAAAACATATGATCTTCTTGCGCAGGCCGTGGGAAGAGCAGGAAGGGATGCGATTCCCGGAAAAGTGATAATTCAAACCTATCGTCCTGATCATTATGCGATAGAGTGCGCCGCAAATCATGATTACGAGGGCTTTTTTGAAAGAGAATCGGCATACCGCATGCTTATGCTTTATCCTCCTTATGCACACCTTATGGCTGTGCTTTTTGTATCGAAAGACGAAAAAAAATCAAGAGACGCAAGCGTTTGGTTTTCTGACACAATTTTAAAAAGGTATGATGAGGAAATCAAAGCAGGTAACCTTATTAAAATAGGACCGGCGGCATCGGGAATTTCAAAGATAAACGATTTTTATCGAAACACAGTCTGTTTCAAATCAAAAAATTATGATATACTGTGTAAGATATGCGCTGATTTGGAAGAATTGAGAGAGACTTTAAAATCAAAAGGAATAAGCTTTCAGACAGATTTTGATCCTGTCGGAGGAATATGATGGGGATTGGGAATTTTAAGCGGAGGTAACAATTTATGGCAATCAGAAATATAAGAAAATATCCGGATTCGGTACTTAATAAGGAATGCAGACCTGTTGACAAAATGACCGAGCGTATAAGGATACTTATTGACGATATGTTTGATACGATGTACGAGGCGGAAGGTGTGGGGCTTGCGGGACCGCAGGTAGGTGTCCTAAAGCAGATCTGTGTTGTCGATGTGTCGGAGGACTGTACGGAGCCGTATGTTCTCATAAATCCCGAAATAATAGAGGCGGACGGAGAGCAGACCGGGAACGAAGGATGCCTTTCGATTCCCGGAAAACAGGGGCAGGTGACACGCCCGAATCATGTTATTGTGAGAGCTTTAAACGAAGATATGGAAGAAGTGGAAATTGAGGCAACAGAGCTTCTTGCACGGGCTTTTTGTCATGAAATAGATCATCTTCACGGACACCTTTATACCGAAAAGGTTATTGAAGGGACACTGAAGAGCGGCAACCAATAAAGAATCAATATCGGTTACGGAGGCAGCATGAAAATTATATTTATGGGAACGCCGGATATTGCGGCAGTTATTTTAAATAAAATTATCGAGTCGGGTGCGCATGATGTATTGTGTGCGGTGACACAGCCCGATAAGCCGTCGGGACGTGGGCAGGAAGTGCATAAGTCACCCGTAAAGCAGATTGCGGAAAAAAACAATATCCCCGTGCTTCAGCCGGAAAAGGCGAGCGCTCCCGAATTTATAAGCGGGATATCCGCTATGAAGCCCGATATCATAGTTGTAGCGGCTTACGGGAAAATTTTAAAGAAAGCATTACTTGATATTCCCGCATACGGATGCATCAATGTTCATGCATCGCTTTTACCCAAATACAGAGGAGCGTCTCCCATACAATATGCGATAATAAACGACGAAAAGGCGACGGGAGTTACTATTATGCACATGGCGGAAGGACTTGATACGGGGGATATTATTTCAAGTGTCGAAATTCCTCTTTCGGATAAAGAAACATTTGGGACACTTCATGACAAAATGGCGGATAAGGGCGCGGAGCTGCTTATTGAGACGCTTTCGGAAATTGAAGAAGGAAAAGCAAAAAGAATTCCGCAGGATGAAACAAGGGCATCCTATGTTTCAGTAATCACAAAGCAGTTTGGGCAAATTGATTTTGATACGGACGCAAAAAAAATCGAATGCCTTGTGCGTGCGCTTAACCCTTGGCCCACGGCATATACGTATATTGACGGAAAAATGCTGAAAATCTGGGATGCGGATATTGCGACCGATTTTAATTTTAAATCCTTAAAAAAAGGTACTTTGCCCGGAACAATACTTAAATCTGACGGGAAAAACATATATGTGCTTTGTAAGGAATCCGTTCTTAAAATAAACGAAGTCCAGCTTGAAGGAAAAAAACGTATGAACACGGCGGATTTTTTGAGAGGATATAAAATCTCGGAAGGTGTAATAATCGGAAATTAAAGCGTTTGACAAAAAAATTGATCTTTTGAATTTTTGTAATAAAAAATACGATAAGCGAAACGTAAGCAAAATTTTTACGACATTTATTATGATTGATATAAAATCTTTGGACGAAAACGAAATAAAAAAAGAAATTACGGAAATGGGCATCAAAGGCTTCCATGCGGGGCAGATCTTTTCTTGGCTTCATTTAAAAAAAGTGAATTCGTTTGATTTAATGTCCGACCTTTCGAAAGCGGAAAGAGAAAAGCTTGCAGAAAAATATCAAATTACTGCTCTTACCTGTCTTAAGGAATTAAAGTCTTTGGACGGAACATGCAAATTTCTTTTTATGCTTCCGGACAAGGAAATAATCGAAAGTGTTTTGATGAGCTATAAGCACGGATTTTCCGTATGTATTTCGTCGCAGGTCGGATGCAGGATGGGATGCAAATT
>CAVJHK010000075.1:66-2131 GCA_963649295.1 Lachnospiraceae bacterium
ACTCGGAATAGACATTCACTTGAGAAGAAAAAACGGAAAACGTTATATAGAAAGGATAAGCGAGGTGATGAGTGACGGTAATATCAGATGCATTTTTGGCATACCGAAAGAGGCTTGAGGATGTTTATTCGGAATTTGGACCTATTGACAAAGCGACATCAAAAAAAACAGTATATAAAAGTGAGTTGATGATTTATGCGGCAGTATGCGGCTTTTCGGTTATTCTTGTTTTCTTGAACGGATATGATGTTTTCGGCATAATGTCCGTTATCATGGCATCGTATGTTTTTTTTAATGAAATCCCCGGAGTTGTTACTTATTTTTTGCGAATGCGTTTTTATATTGAACTTATGGCGTATCTTTCGACGGTACGAAAAAAATACATGCGTCTTAAAAACATCCCGGAAAGCATTATTGCCGCAGGAACAGGGAAAAGTATTCAAATACGTGAAAATGCGTCGGAACTTAACGATATACTGCTTACCGCAGACAGACGTGAGAATGTGCGAAAGTATGTCGGCATGGGAAAAAGAAATGTATTTTTGAAGCTTTTTTTGATTCAGGCATATTCCGCGTCGGAATATGGGGATCAGATAAGCGCGGACGGCAAATCTCTTTTCGGAGAAAATGTTGAACTGATAAGGGAAGAAATAATAAGGGAAATGTATTCGATAAAGAAAAAGTATTTTGTGCTTTCCGGATATATGTTTGTGGCGGTAATGCCTGTTGTATGTTTTTCGATAGTAAGGACAGCGGGAAAAACAATGACAAATACGCTTGATGCGTTTTATCTGAATGACGGAAAGACAATTCTCTTGTTTGCCTTTATGTGTGCTTTTTTTGTATATCTTGTGATTTCGGGTGCAAAAAACATAAAAAATCAAAAATACCGTTATTCAAATAAAAGAAAATATCCGCGTATTATAAGAAAACTTGCGGCAAGAAGCGATACTGTCGGGATTCGTTTTTTAAGAAAAATTATCGGAGAAGATTCGGACACAAATCAAATATGCGCACTATTAAGCAGAATCCTGATTTTTTCCGTCGTTACGCTTTTTCTTTGTTTGGTACTCGGAATTTATGGTAATACATACGGAATTGCGGCAATTGCTTTTATGATATTTTTGTCCGGCATTATGCCTGTTTTGCAAATCGTATTTGGCAATATGACGACCCAAAAGGAAATTCTTGATGAGATAAAAAGTCTTGAAAACGTTCTTATTATGGAAAGCAGGTTAAACAGTATGTCTTTAATCGACCTTTTATGCGATTTGGAGCTCTTTTCGGTTGTTTTCAGGCGGGAGATCAAGGAATGCATAAACGGACTTGCCTCGGGAAATGTTGCCGCATTGAAAAAATTGAAGATGTGCGGCGAAAAAAAGCATCCCGAATTTTCGGCGGTGGCGGAAGGTTTTTTGATGGTTGACGAGGTGGGAATATGCGGCGCGTTCAGCGATATGGAAATAAACAGAAGATGCGCCGAAAAAATGCAGGAGCTCGAGGATATGATTAACCTCGAAAAAAACAGAAATCTGTTGGACATAATATCCTGGATTCCGGCCGGGATTATGATCTTCGGATATTTTATTATTCCTTTTGTTGTTGCTACATTAAAGGAAATGGAAGATGTGTTTGAACTTTTTACGGGCGTATGAGAAGGGAGGAAAAATAATTGTCGGTTATAAAAGAAATGATCATGTTTGCGGCGGGGCTTATGATGACCGTATTTGTATGCGGCATAAGCTTCAGGATTTATGACAGGGCGGAAGTCTTGGGCGAAAAGGTAATAGAACGCGAGGAACAAAATATAGCGGATATTATGGAATATGAACTCACGAGGTACGATGACGACAGTATCAACGGGAGTCAGGCAATTTCGTACATAAGACGCGCATATGCGGAGTACGGCGTGAACATCGACAGGGTGAAGGAAGACTTCCATCTGGCCGTCAGTACATGGCAGCCCTCCGGCAGCTGAGGACGGGAGAAAAGGAGAGACTATGAGAAAGGTACTGGTATTGGAGGATGAAGCCAATATCCGCGGCTTTATCGTGATCAATCTGCG
>CAVJHK010000075.1:2141-6174 GCA_963649295.1 Lachnospiraceae bacterium
GAAAATGCAGAGTTTGTTGTAGACGGTAATAATCTGAATGAAATCAGGAGGGTCGGATCGCCAAATTATATAAATCCGTCAGGAAATTACAGCGTTAATGTCGATTTTGACGAAAATGATACTGTAAAACAAATAAATATAATACAGAAATGAGGATAAAAAATATGGATTCGGTTAAAAAAATTTTATTTTTTGCGGTGGGACTTATCATGACGGTGGGCTTTATCGCAATCGGAATGCAGCTTTTTAACAAATCGAAAGAGATGATTGAGGGAACGAGTGAGGAATACGACAATATCGTGAGAAATTATGAGGACGCTAATTATGAGCTGTTTGACGAAGCAGAGGAGGTTTCGGGAAATGAAATAATAAGGCTCATAGAGGAACTTGACTATGACGGAATCAGGATTTATGTGAGGAATGGGGAATATTCGGTAAAGCAGGACACAACGGATGAAAATGAGGAAAAAGGCATTTTGTATGAAAAAACTTCCGAAGCCGCATGCGGATATGGGAGTGAAACGGTTACATACAAGACTGCCGTAAAATACATGAAGGATCAAAAAAAATCCTTGTATTATATAAATCCGACAGGAATATTTTCGGTTGAGACGGTGAAAGACAAAAATAAAATCATTACCGAAATATTGTTTACTCAAAAATAGATATGAGGTGACCTATGAAAAAAACAAACATAATCACCTTCGGTGTAAATATGATTATTTTTTCGTCGGGGCTCGGGCTGCTTACAGGTGTTACCGTATTTATAATCGAGTCATGCGAAAAGATGATTGAGCTGCTGCTTGTGTAAAGGAATATTCAAATGAATACGATAGATACGATTCTTGCGGTTATATGTTCAATTTTTATTTTGTGTGTTGTTCCTCTTAATTTTAAGAAAAAAACATATGCTGAAGTGAAGCGGGCACTTTTGTTGTCTGCAATAGAAGAAAATGCGGAAGATGTATTTTATCTTGAAGAGCTTGCGGAAGCTTGCGATATAAAACTTAAAAATTTTATGCTTACACTTGAGGGTGAACGCGGAAAAGAGTTTTATCCCTGTCTGTATTATGCGGATACGTATAAAGAAGATATTGATTGTGGAGTGAATCGGGTGACGGATAAAGGCGGAGATTTGGGAGACGGTACGGATTTGTATTTTGGCAGGGTTATTTTGTATGGATATTGAAGACTTTTTACTCAGGATTTTGCTTATTATGGTTGTGATTCTGGGACCTGCCCTCCTTCTGAAGGGCGAAACCGGATTGTTAAAGGCGGTGGCATATGAGATGCTCGAGACTTATACTTATTTACGGGATATTTTATCTGTTTTCGTGTATTTTGATTATGCGTGAAAATATGATCTTGGATGCCGTAAAAACAGAGAGTGAACGTATAGAATATGCTTTTAAGACGGCAGCGGATGCCGCCGTACTTACATTAAAGGAATCGATTTATGAGGACGGAGCAGAAAATATTGCTAAAATCACTTTTGAATATATTTTTAAGACGGCATATGATTTTTCGCTGCCGGCCGATCAATCGGAAACAATTATTTCTGAAATAACTTTAGCGGACGAATACGGAAAAAGGGTCACCGGCAGCCGGTTAAAGAGCCTAACGGAAAGGGAGGAAATAAAAATTTGTTTTATTTTAAAGGATATTCCGTATAATGCATACGGAAGGCATGTTATATTTAAAAAGACGCGGGAGTATACGATTACGCTTGACTGAAAAAAATCGATAAAGTAAAATACTTTGGTACAAATTTCAAAAGACACTTTTATGTGGTGTAACAATGTATAACGGTTTAGTCATAAAAAAAGAAGACATGCATATTCATACGGCGTTTTCTACGGATTCGGATGCGGATATGCGAGAATGTGTTCTCACTGCGATTAAAAGGGGAATAAATAAAATCGCATTTACGGAACATTTTGATGCGGATTATCCTGAAATTTACAGGGACGAAATCAAAGAAAGTATGGGGAAAACGGGTCTCATGCTTCACGAGGATTTTGATATACGTCCCTTGTTTTCGTTTGATTTTGATGAATATATTTGTGAAGTAAATGCTTTACGCCGTGAATTTGAAGGGAAAATCAAAATCGAAACGGGAATTGAGCTCGGACTTCGCCCGCATCGCCCCGATATAGTAAAATTATATGACGAAACAATCAAAAAATACGGTTTTAATGTTGTGCTTGGGTCGATTCATCTTGTAAATGACAAAGACCCTTATTATGAAAGCGAATGGACGGATACGGCAGATAAGATGATTTCGGATTATTTTGCCGCAATGCTTACATGCGTGCGGGAATATAAGTGCTTTAACGTGCTTTCGCATATCGATTACATAGCGCGTTATATTCCGAAAAACAAATTAAATACGGATCCGGTTACATATTTTAACGATATATACAGTAAAAATTCCGACATTATAGATGAAATTTTAAAGACGATAATTTTGCGGGATATTGCACTCGAAATAAATACAAAAGGTTTGGATACATGCATAAAACATGCGCATCCGTCGGATATGATATTTGAGAGATTTAGGGCACTCGGCGGAACACTTGTTTCCTACGGAAGCGATGCGCATCAGGCAGACAAGGTTGGTGAACATATATGGCATTTGACGGAATTACGGTAAGATGCTTGATTGATGAATTGAATGAAAAATTAAAGGGCGGAAGAATTTCAAAAATTGCGGAGCCCGAAAAAGACGAAATACAGCTTACCGTCAAAAATAACGAAAATTACAGACTTTTGATATCCGCAAACGCGACGCTTCCGATTGTGTACATAACACCCGAAAACAAGCAGGGACCGCTTACGGCTCCTACATTTTGCATGCTGCTCCGCAAACACTTGTCAGGTGCCAAAATACTTGATATAAGGCAGGGAAACGAAGAAAACAGTCTTGAACGCACGATCGACATAAGTGCCGAGCATACGGACGAAATGGGAGACTTAAAAGTAAATCACCTTATTGTCGAGATTATGGGAAAGCACAGCAATATTATTCTTTGTGACGAAAATTACAAAATTATCGATTCGATAAAGAGAATAAATTCGTTTATGAGCTCCGTGCGCGAGGTGCTTCCCGGACGCGATTATTTTTTGCCGAAGACAACAAAAAAATATGAGCCGTTTACAATTTCCGAAAGCGACTTTGTATCAAAGGTAATGTCAAAAAAAATGACTCTTTCCAAAGCAATTTATACGTCTCTTACGGGAATAAGCCCTGTAACCGCGGAAGAAATCTGCTTTGCGGCGGGGATTGACGGCGATTCGTTTTCGGAAGAATTGAGCGATGACATAAAAGTGCATGTTTTTAAAACTTTTAACAGGTTTATGGACCTTGTGCGTGACAGAGAATATAAGCCGTGTGTTGTTTATAAGGACAAAGAGCCGTATGAATACAGTGTGATTACGCATGCGATGTACCGGGATGCGGGGCTTACAGCAAAAGAGTATGATTCCGTATCGGGCCTTCTTTTTGATTTTTATTCCGAAAAAAACCTGGTTACGGCAATAAAGCAAAAATCTGCGGATTTAAGAAAAATCGTAAATAATCTGCTTGTTCGTGAAACAAAAAAACTTGAACTCATGGAAAAGCAATTAAAGGATACGGAGAACAGAGACACATACAGGATTTACGGAGAACTTCTCACAACATACGGCTATATGGCGGAAAAAGGCGATAAAAGCATTACCGTAACAAATTATTATACAAATGAGGAAGTTTCGATACCTCTTGACGAAAATTTAAGCGCAATTGAATGCGCAAAAAAATATTTTGACAGGTATTCAAAATTAAAGAGAACATATACGGCGGTCACAAAAAATATTGAGGATACAAAAGGGACTCTCGAATACTTAAATTCGGTCAAACTTTCAGTAGAACTTGCCCTAAACGAAAAGGATCTTTCGGAAATAAGGAAAGAACTTACGGACCTCGGATACATAAAATACAACAAATCGCGGGACAAAAAGGAAAAATCGAATTTAAAAAAAAAATCCGGATTTC
>CAVJHK010000076.1:0-4727 GCA_963649295.1 Lachnospiraceae bacterium
TTAAAAGCGCATTATTGCTTTATAAAAAGCAACTGCACGATTGAATTAAAAGTGCATTATCGGTAAAAAAAGTAAAGGCACAAAAATGATACAAAAAGACACGATATGCGCAATTGCGACCGGCGCAACAAATGCGGGGATAAGCATAATAAGAATAAGCGGAAACGAATCCGTGAATATTGCGGATCAGATTTTTGTACCAAAAAATAAAAACAAATCCGTGAAAACACAAAAAACTCATACGCTTGTATACGGAGATATTTGTGAAAAAGGAAAAGTTTATGACAGCGTCCTGCTTTCGGTAATGCGTGCGCCTCACAGTTACACGGGTGAGGATACGGTTGAGATAAATTGTCACGGCGGATATTTTGTCACAAAAAACATTCTGGAGCTTATAATAAAACACGGTGCAAGACTTGCCGAGCCGGGTGAATACAGTAAACGTGCTTTTTTGAACGGAAAAATGGATTTGTCGCAGGCGGAAGCGGTTATTGACATTATTAATGCCACGAATGAGCAGTCGGTTAAAAATTCTGCGATGCAGTTAAAGGGAGCGTTAAGCGATATAATAAAAAATCTCCGGTGCATGATTCTTACCGATACCGCACAGATAGAGGCGGCGCTTGACGATCCGGAGCATATTGACATAACGGGGTTTTCCGATGTTCTTTCGGATCACATTGATACGGAAAAGAAAAAAATAGAAAAACTGATTTCATCGTTTGAAAACGGAAAATTTATTCAAAACGGGATTAAGACCGTAATTCTCGGAAAACCAAACGTAGGAAAATCAACACTTCTGAATACTTTAACGGGAACCAACAGAGCAATTGTGACTGATATTCCCGGAACAACAAGAGATACGCTTGAAGAAATTATTACGCTTGACCAAATTACGCTTAAAGTGACAGATACCGCCGGAATCAGGGAAACACGCGATTTGGTTGAAGGGCTCGGCGTAAAAAAGGCGATCGACGAAATCGATACGGCGGATTTGTGTTTATTTGTTGTTGATGCGTCAAGAGAATTTGATAATGACGATTTAAAGATACTTGAGCTTATAAAAAACAAAAATGTAATCGTGCTTTTAAACAAGTCCGACTTAAAAGCCGTTGTGTCAAGGGAATTATTAAAAGAAAAATGTAATTTTGAACCGATTTTGATTTCTGCAAAGGAAGAAAAGGGAATAGATGATTTTGTTGCGGAAATAAAGAGGCTTTTTGGACTCGGAAAAATAGAAACGCAGGAAGAAATGTTTATTTCGAGGCTGAGACACAAGGAACTGCTTAAGGAAGCGGATAATTCGCTTGCGGAAGTTAAAAAAAGCATAGATTTGGGAATGCCCGAAGATTTTTTCTCGATTGACCTTATGAATGCATACGAAAGTCTCGGGAAAATTATCGGTGAAGAAATAGAGGACGATTTGGCGGATAAGATATTTAAAGATTTTTGTATGGGAAAATAATCGATCGGAGATTTTTATGGATCATATTTATGAGTCATATGATGTTGCGGTTATCGGCGCCGGTCATGCCGGATGCGAGGCTGCGCTTGCATGTGCAAGATTAAAGGTAAATACAATTGTTTTTATGGTAAGCACGGATTCGATAGCCCAGATGCCCTGCAATCCCAATATCGGGGGCACTTCCAAAGGACATTTGGTAAGGGAACTTGACGCGCTCGGCGGTGAAATGGGTAAGAATATAGACAAAACCTATATTCAGTCAAAAATGTTAAATGAATCACGCGGACCTGCCGTTCATTCGCTTCGTGCGCAGGCTGATAAGCATGCTTATCAGGATTCGATGAGAAAAGTGCTTGAAAATCAGGAAAATCTGACATTAAAACAGGCCGAAGTTTCGGATATTCTGGTTGAGGACGGGTGTGTGACAGGTGTCAGAACGTATTCCGGCGGAGTTTATCCATGCAAAGCTGCGATAATCTGCACGGGAACATATCTGAACGCAAGATGCGTTTACGGTGATACATATACATATACGGGGCCGAACGGACTTCCTGCGGCAAATCATTTGACGGACAGTTTAAAAAAACTCGGAATAGAAATGTATCGTTTTAAGACGGGAACGCCCGCTCGTATAGATAAGCGCTCGATTGATTTTTCAAAAATGGAAATTCAATACGGTGACGAAAAAACGATTCCTTTTTCGTTTGAAAATACGGAAGAGTCTATCAAAAAGGAACAGGTGCCTTGTTTTCTTACGTATACTAATGAAACGACGCATGAGATTATAAGAAAAAATATTGACAGAAGTCCTTTGTATTCGGGAAACATAAAGGGTACGGGACCCAGATATTGTCCGTCGATTGAGGACAAGGTTATGAAATTCCCTGACAAAGACAGACACCAGGTATTTATTGAACCCGAAGGAAATTATACAAACGAAATGTATATTTCGGGAATGAGCAGTTCTCTGCCTGAAGACGTGCAGGTCGCAATGTATCGCTCGGTAAAAGGACTTGAAAATGCAAGGATTGTGAGAAATGCATATGCGATTGAGTATGATTGCTTAAATCCGATGCAGCTAAAGCCAAGTCTTGAGCTCAAAAAAATTGCCGGACTTTTTTCGGCGGGTCAGATGAACGGAAGCTCGGGATATGAGGAAGCCGCAGCTCAAGGTATAATCGCGGGAATTAATGCGGCAAGAAAAATAAAAGGACTTGAGCCCGTGATCCTTAGCCGTTCCGATGCATATATAGGCGTATTGATAGACGATCTTTGCACAAAAGAAACGCATGAGCCTTACAGAATGATGACTTCGCGTGCGGAATACAGGCTTATTCTGAGACAGGATAATGCGGATTTGCGTCTTACGGATTTGGGACACGAAATAGGACTTATCTCCGATGAAAGATATGAGAAGTTTCTTATTAAAAAGGAACAGATTAAGAATGAAATCGAAAGACTTAAAATTGCGCAGGTCGGCGGAAAAGCCTACATACAGGAATTTTTAACGAAAAATGAAAGTGCGCCTTTAAAAACAGCCGTTTCACTTGCGGATTTGATTGCGAGACCCGAATTTGATTATTATAAAATTGCCGAAATTGATAAGGAAAGAGTAAGTCTCCCGCCCGATGTCTGCGAACAGGTGCAAATCGAAATCAAGTATGAAGGGTATATAGAGCGCCAAAACAAGCAGGTTGAAGCTTTTAAGAAGACCGAATCAAAGAAAATCCCCAAAAATATCGATTATGATCTTGTTCCGTCATTAAGAATCGAGGCAAGACAAAAATTAAAACTGATTCGTCCCGAAAATATCGGTCAGGCGTCAAGAATTTCGGGTGTTTCGCCGGCGGATGTTTCGATGCTGCTTGTATATCTTGCGAGAGGAATGAGTGAGGAAAGAGAATAAGGAAGGGAAAATTGAGGAAATTTATTCCTTTTTTAAAGTGCGGCAAATTGCGATAGTGAATAATATTTTGTAAACTGCGGTTAAAAATAAAGATTGATCGCACATTAAAAAAATAAAAAAAACAGGACCGGCGGAAATAAGTGTACTAAAAAAAGCGTATGTGGTGATTTATGAGAGACAATCAAATTTTTAAAAACGGAACAGAGGAGCTTAAGCTTACGCTCAGTGATGAGCAATATGAAAAATTTGAACTTTTTTATGACATGCTCATCGAAAAAAACAAGGTCATGAATCTTACGTCGATTACGGAATATGAAGACGTTGTTACAAAGCATTTTGTTGACAGCCTTTTGATATGCAAAAATCAAAGGATATACGAAATGCTCAAAAAAGGGTGTAAGGTGATTGACATAGGTACAGGAGCGGGATTTCCGGGAATTCCGTTAAAGATTGCATTTCCGGAATCTGAATTCGTGCTTATGGACTCATTAAATAAACGTATTAATTTTTTGTTTGATGTGATAAGCGCCTTAAAGCTTAAAAAAATCACGGCGGTTCACGCAAGATGCGAAGAAGTTGCAAGAAAACCGGAATACAGAGAGAGTTTTGACTTGTGTGTATCGCGTGCGGTTGCAAAAACAAATTCGCTTGCGGAAATTTGCCTGCCCTTTGTAAAAGTGCACGGAATGTTTGTTCCGTATAAATCGGGAAATATTGACGAGGAATTTAAAGAGGCGGGAAAGGCAATAAATTTACTCGGCGGACATTCTACGGGTGTAGAAAAATATACCGTTCCAAACTCCGATTATGAGAGATCATTTATTTTGATTGAGAAAAAAAGTAACACTCCCGGCACATATCCGAGAATGGGCGGGAAGATTTTAAGTAAGCCTTTATAGGAAAATGTCTATAGGAAAATGTTTATAGGAAAATGTTTATAGGAAAAGTTTATAGGAAAATGTCTATAGGGGAAATTACTGTAAGTGAATTACTGTAATAAAATGTTTCACGTGAAACATTTTATTTTAAACGTACCTTGTAAACGTGTTATGAAAACGTGTTACGAAAACGTGTTATGAAAACGTGCCGTGTAAATGTGGATATGTAACTGCGTTATGTAAAAGTACCATGTAAATGTATCATGTAAACGTGTTATGAAAAAGTTGAACCGGCAGAAACGTAAACATACGCCTGTATACAGGCTTAACCTTAAAATTTAAATCAAAAAAACGGAATCGAATAAAAAATGAAAACAGACAATTACAAAAATGAAGATTACCTGGAAATAGAATTTTTTTGTAATGAGGTGATTGCGGATTATGTTGCACAGACGGCTTATTATGAAAAGCGTATTTC
>CAVJHK010000076.1:4737-6113 GCA_963649295.1 Lachnospiraceae bacterium
CGGGTATAAAGACCTTTATGAAGAATCATTTGTTAAAACCAAAAAGATCAGGCGTTTTGTTGATTTTTATTATAAGCTGCTGAACGATGCGGAAAAAGAAATTTTGTATCAAAAAAGTCTTTATGAGGATAATGCCATAAGTTCATGTGACAAAAAGAGCCAATTCAATTTGAGAGAAATAGAAAAAAACAAGCTTTCTGTCGAACTTCACGACTCATGCATACAAAATCTGACGGGAATAACACATAAATGCGAGCTTGCGATAAGATTGTTTGAGATAGATGAAACAAGGGCAAGAATGGAAGTAGTGTCGATGGTGGATGATCTTAAAAAGACAATTCTTGACCTCAGGGATATAATTTATGATTTGAGGCCACCGACGTTAACCGATTTTGAACTTGAAGATGCAATACAAAATTATTGCCTGCATAAGGACAGATTTAATACGATAAAGGTTTCGGTTAAAACCGAGAAACAAAAACGTGATTTGGGTGATATAATAAAAACAAATCTGTACAGAATTGCCCAGGAAGCATTTAATAATATACTTGCGCATGCAGATGCACGTACGGCAAAGTTTGTGATAGAATATAATGAAGAAAACGTTGTTCTTAAAATAACCGATGACGGAATAGGCATAAAAGAGGGCGAGCTTAAGGGAAAAGAAAAAAAAGACAAACATTTTGGAATAAGTATAATGAGAGAACGGGCCAAATTTTTAAACGGAGAATTTAAAATAGCCGATCTAAAAAAGCACGGCACCGAAATTGTTGTGACGGTACCGTATATATAAGTTGAATGTCGGGGGAAAATAGCCTTTGATTTTGACATTACAGGTTAGGTAGATATTTATGGAAAGAAAAATAAAAATTGTAATAGCTGACGATCATGCAATAATCAGAGAAGGAATTATCGGGCTTCTTGAACTGGAAAAAGACATTGAAATTGTCGGAGAAGCGGACGACGGTGAGAAATGCGTGGAAATCGTAAGAAAAAACGCTCCGGATGTGCTTTTGCTTGATATCAGCATGCCCAAAATGAACGGGCTTGACGCTTTACAAAAAATAAAGGATGAGATGCCCTGTGTAAAAGTAATTATCCTGTCGATTCATGACGAAGCACAGTATTATCATAAAGCCGTTTCGCTCGGAGCATCGGGATATGTACTCAAAGATTCGGATTTTAATACACTCTATCTTGCAATACACAGAGTTTATGACGGGTATGATTTTGTGGATTCGAAGCTTCTTTCGATTATCGGAAGAAAAAAAGAAGAAAGCATGGATAATTATGAGCTGACAAGAAGAGAAAAAGAAATTTTGAAACTTATTGCTCAAGGCTTGTCAAATAAGGATATTGCGGTTAAACTTGATATA
>CAVJHK010000077.1:0-6110 GCA_963649295.1 Lachnospiraceae bacterium
GAGCATCTGCCTTACAAGCAGAGGGTCACAGGTTCGAACCCTGTAACTTCCACTTACCGCAATCTTTAAAATGATTGCTGGAATTTCAGATGCAACTTAGTTGCTTTGTCGTGGTAACTAAAAGTACATATCATGAAAATTTTGCGGTTTAAGTTTTCACCAAGAGGTGAAGATGCCGGCATGGCGGAACTGGCAGACGCACAGGACTTAAAATCCTGGGAGACTTAACATCTCGTACCGGTTCGATTCCGGTTGCCGGCAGAGGCTTAGTATAGAGCCTATGTGTGTGTAGCTCAGCTGGATAGAGCACTTGGCTACGGACCAAGGTGTCGGGGGTTCGAATCCTCTCACACACGTTTTGAAGACAGAATAATCTGTCTTTTTTTTATTTAATGATAGGTCGCAAAAAATTTTGCTTTTGATGCAAAGTTCAAAAATAAGTATATGAAAAACATTTATTTTGCCCCTATGGAAGGGGTTACAACAAGTATATACAGACGGGTGTTTGATAAATATTATCCGGGGATTTTTAAATACTTTACGCCGTTTTTGTCGCCGAATCAAACAAAGACTTTTAAGGAGCGTGAACTTGATGAAATGAATTCCCAAAAAAATGCCGGAATGAACACGTGCATTCAGCTTATGACAAACAATTCGGAACACTTTTTGTTTGCGGCACAAGAGATTATAAAAAGAGGATACGGGGAAGTTAATTTAAATCTTGGGTGTCCGATGCCGCAGGTTGTAACAAAGAAAAAAGGAAGCGGTTTTTTAAAGTATACGGACGCGCTTGAACGGTTTTTTTATGATATTTTTGCGGCAGGATTAGATATTAAGATTTCTGTTAAAACAAGGCTCGGAGTGGATTCACCAGATGAATTTTGTGAAATTTTGGATATATATAATAAATTTAGGTTTTCGGAAGTGATTTTGCATGCGAGAATCCAAAAGGATTTGTATAAAGGAAACGTTCGCACGGAATGGTTTGATTACGCATATAAAAACAGCAAAAATCCTCTTGTCTTTAATGGTGATATTCGTGTGCTTCAGGATATTCATGATATGTCAGAGAAGTTCCCTTTGAATTCCGCCCTAATGATGGGTAGAGGCATAATCGCAAGACCTTATCTTTTGTATGACGGAGATGTTTTGCGCGATAAAGAGCGTTTTAAAAGCTTTAATGATGAGCTTTTGCTTGAATACGCGGAGAGAATCGGCGGAGACTTTAATATCCTTTGCAAGCTTAAGGAATTGTGGTTTTATATGCTGCCGTGTCTTGAGGTTTCAGAAGATTTTGATAAAAAAATAAGAAAGGTAAGCAGAGTGGCGGATTATAAGGCGCTTGTACATGAAATAATCGACTCTGTAAAGGAATGATATGCCGAAGGATCCTATAATTTTGCTCTCTTATGTAAATATGCTGTTAAGGGATAAATATCCGGATTTTGACAATATGAAAGATGATTTGGGGGCGGAAGCAGATGCGGCCGAACACATTTTAAATTCGTCGGGATATTTTTATGATAAAGAATCAAACAGCTTTGTATCATGTGATGTAAGAAAATGAAGAGCAATTTAAATTACTGAATAAAAATAAGTTTCGTGAGGATTCACCAACCGAAACTTATTTTTTATGTTTGTTATCTGAAATAAAGTACTCCGTCTTCAAATGTAAAACCCCTGTAATAAGCAAGCTCATCGAGCGTCACAAATATGTATCCCTCTTCGGAAAGCTTTGACATAAAGATTTCTGTTTCGAGCGGAGATTCGCGTTTTATCGAATGTATAAGTACAACGGACGAATCTTTTGCCTGTTTTATTACAAATTCCGAGAATTTTTCCGCAAGGCGTGTGTAATAGGCGTCTTCGTCATAAACGACATTCCCGTCTTTATCATATATAATATTTCCGTTTCCGTCACGCATAATATCGGAATCGACATGAGAACGATATTCTGTCACGCTGTCATTGTCGCTCGCTGTCCAATACATAATCGGAAGAGTGCAATTTTTCATATATTCTCTGTAGAAACCGCCCGGCATTCTGATATATGACGGCGCATGACCTGTTGCATTTGCAATCGTGAGAACGGATTTGTTTAATTCCTTCCAAAAATTCTCGGCCGTAAAGGTTGATTCTCTGAAATACATGTGGGAATAGGTATGGGTTTCAACCTGGCATCCGGCATCGTACAGGATTTTTGCGGATTTTTTGCATGAATCCCAAGTGTCTATTCTGTCACCGAGAACAAAGAATGTTGCTTTCGCACTATATTTTTCAAATATTTTAATGAGTTCGGATTCCGTAGAAAGATAAGGACCGTCGTCGTAGGTGAGTGCAATCATTTTTGCATTTTGGTCAAGGTCTTTTCTTATTCTTGAGTCTTTTAGGTCGGTTCCGTTTTCGTCATAATTCATGAATAATTCGGCTTCAGCTATGTCAACTGAATATGTGAAGGCGGGATGGGAAGCAGTGAAGGTATTTTCCGGAAAATAAAATATCACTTCCGTATCCGTTATTTCATATTTATTGAAGTCATGGATATCGACGGGTGTTTCGTAACTCGCAAATTCTGACGAAGTGAGTGCATCACAAAGTGTATCCGTTGTATAGGTTTGCAAACGTTCTTTGATTATCGAAAAATATGAATGATTAAAAAAATCGTATGCAGGTATTTGCGTGGGTGTAGGGGTAGGTGTCTGTGTAGGCGAAGGTGTAAAAGTGGGTGTGGGGGTATAGGTAGGCATACACGTAAAAGTCGGCGTACAGGTAGGTGCATAGGTCGGCGTACAGGTAAAAGCGGGCAGAGGTGTCTGTGTAATTATAGCAGTCACTTTTATGCTGTCGGTAGGCATAAGCTGCGACGTCGGATCTTTTATTGGTGTATCCGGTACGAATACGGTCGGAGTGAGTGAATTTGTCACATTTGCATTATTTTTGCCGTAAGGGGTTATGGAATTTTTAAAGGTGCATCCAGAAAGCATCAATGCACAAACAAACAAAAGAATAAACTCAAATTTTTTCATCATATTTCCTCATTAAATGTTTTTTCGAATATATAAATTGCATAAAGAATTTCTGCCGTGCTCCAGCTTTGTGCAAAGCATCCGCGCGAAACCGTGGGATTAAGCCCGTCATAAATTTCCGCAAACTGCGCTGTGCACCCTTCGTTTAACCAATTTAAAGTTTTTGAAAGGTTATCTTTTAATCTTTTGTATCTTGCTTCAAATTTGTCGCCCGATTTAAGATTTTTTATGTAATTTATTTCGGCTCTAAAGTAAGCTCCGAGGGGATATGTCCAGACAGTGCCCATGTGGTATGCCGTATCACGTGAATATAAGTTTCCGATATATACCGGTCGGAAAGCAGGATCGGACGGCGAAAGAGTGCGAAGTCCGGCACTTGTAAAAAGCTCATTGCAGATTTTATCGAGTATTTTTTCGGAAAGACTTAAGTCAATCATTGTAAAAGGCATGGTGAGTGTCCATACGGCATTGCATCTTATTTGGTTTTCTTCTGCGGTGCCGTTTATGACATCTTTAAGGTATCCGTTTTCTTTATCGACAAATTTTGAAAGAAAAGATTCCTTTACCTTATCCGAAAGCTCATGATAGTGTGCTTCGTGCGTGAGTTCATAAAGAATACAAAGGGCACTGTACCAATAAGCGTTTATTTCGACGGGCTTCCCGTGACGGGGAGTTGGCAAAAAACCGTTTACGCACACGTCCATCCATGTGAGCTGTTCTGTGCCGGCACCTGCCGTAATCAAAAAGTCCCGGTCCTCTTTTATATGAAAATCGGTTCCCTTTTCATAATTATAAATTATATTTTTCATTACGGGAACCATTTGAAGGGCAAATTCCTTGTCGCCGGAAGCCATATAATAATTCCATACCGTATTTATAAAAAGCAAAGGCGCATCAACGGTATTGTAGCGCGGGTCGTTATTACCTTCCGGAAACAAATTGGGAAGAAGTCCGTTTTTTTCGTATTTTGAAAAGGTTAAAAGTATTTGCTTGCAATCTTCAAAACGCCCGGTTGCGAGAGTAAGTCCCGGAAGACTTATGAAGGTGTCACGTCCCCAGTCTTCAAAGAAAGGATATCCTGCAATTATTGTTTTTTTTGTCCTGTCGTGACAGCTTACGATAAAGGCATCCGCGGATAAGGTGAGAATTTCCGAATATTTCCCATGTACAAGTGTTTTATTGAGTAATTTGTTGTCGTATGTGATGTTATTTTTAAGTATTTCATCAAATTCGGCAGGATTTTTGTCTGAAAAATCCTCAAGCGAAAATGTTATTTCCGAAGGAAATTTTGCGGCATTGTCAAAAACAATAACCTTGTCCGTAAAGCATTTTCCGTATGCGGGGCGGCCGTCAAGGTCGTCCGCGGAAAAATAGAACGGCTCGGTTTCTTTGGGTTTTTTAGGTTTAATTTCTCCGTTTGTGTGAATTAAAACGTTTTTTGTATCGGTAATCCCTGTGAAAGGCGAATTTTTCCGCATCATTTTGTATAAGGGAATTATTTTTAAGGATACATTTGTGTCAGGGGAGGCAGTTATTTCGTATTTTAACGAAACAGTGTTAAATCCGTGCGCCATGCATATGCTCTTTTTTATTTTTATATTTTTTATAACATATTCCCATACGGGGATACGGTCAAATGTAAAGGAATATAAGTATTTTGTATTATCGTGAGCATTTAATACGGGATCGGTTCTTTTTGATGAAAGCATATATGAGGAACCGTTTATCGTGATTATTTCACATGTGTTTGTGATTATATGAAAGCGGTCGTTGTGGGCATGGGGCGCAGCCATAAGGAGTGCGTGATCGTTACGTGCAACAGTACCAGCATGGGTAAGCGAAGAGTATCCGCCGAGTCCGTTTGTAAGCAGAAAACAATTTTGTTCACCCGCACTGAGCGGAGAAAGAGTGTTTTTGTTATATTCGAATTTCATATGATTTGTCCTTAAAAATATTGCTTTTTACGTGTGTTTTGCGGCTCAAAATATCAAAGCTTCTTAATATAAATAAGTTCGCGTCGAAAATCTTATGTAAAAAAGTTTGCGTCGGAATTCTTGACTTTTGATCCTTTGCATCATTGTATCATTTATCGGCTTTATTTCAAGAATGAAACAAAAGAGGTGAAAGCTTAATGATTAGACTTTCTAATTATCGATATTAGGATTTTCACATTGCGAAAGGAATACCTTAATGGTAATCTTGTATAAAGAGCCGGTTGCCGTGTTGCAATTGCCACAGGTTATCGGTTCCTGCTTTGTTCTGTATTGTTTTACCGGTTGAAAACACTTATAAAGTAAAGTTAAGGGAGATTTGTATGCAAAGCGTAAATTTAAACGATTATTTAAAGAGTATGGCTTATCCCGGACGCGGAATCGTGATGGGATGTTCCAAAGACGGAAAATGTGCGGTTACGGCATATTTTATAATGGGAAGAAGCGAAAATTCGCGTAACCGCATTTTTGTGACGGACGGCGACGGAATAAGAACGGAAGCCTTTGATGCATCAAAAATGACGGATCCGAGCCTTATAATATATCATCCCGTGAGAGTACTCGGAAACAAAACGATTGTCACAAACGGAGATCAGACGGATACGATTTATGAGCTTATGGATAAGCAGCAAACTTTTGAACAGGCTCTTCGCACACGCAAATTTGAACCCGACAGTCCGAATTTTACGCCCAGAATATCCGGCATTATGCATATCGAAAACGGAAATTATAACTATGCCATGTCAATACTTAAAAGTGGTGACGACAAAGGTACTTTTTGCAACAGATTTACTTTTGCTTACGGAAGTAATCAGGGAGAAGGAAGAATAATTCATACGTATATGGGCGACGAGGGCGTGCTTGAAAGCTTTGTGGGTGAACCCGTAAAGATTAATGTTTCGGGAAATATTGACGAATTTACAAATTTACTTTGGGAATCGCTTAACGATCAAAACAAGGTTTCTTTGTTTGTGAGATTTATTGATATCGAAACAAAAAAATATGAAACAAGAATCATAAACAAAAATATGTAAAATGATACGGAAGACAAAAGGTTATGTTTTTGATGCAGATTTTTTTGTATGAAAAAATT
>CAVJHK010000078.1:0-5871 GCA_963649295.1 Lachnospiraceae bacterium
GCACAAGAGTGTTGTCAATGTCAAAAAGAACCGCTCTTTTTCCTTTTTCGTATAGTTCCCGGTATGGAACCGAATATGCCGATTTATAATAATATTTCGGAAAAAGCATCAATCTCTCCTCATCAAAAAATTAATTATTGATTATAATATATGTCCCAAAAAAAGACAATATCTCCTTTTTCAAACTTTGCCAAAAACAAAGATACAAGGCAGTAATTGCTTGTTAAAACATTAACCTTTTTTACTCTTGTTTTTAAAATTCTTCTTTGTTATAATCTGTGTTGTTTTTTTGATACTCATAAACAATTTTAAATAAACGGAGGTTACAAATGGATAAGAATTATATCAATTTTTCCCTCGAAGGAAAAGTAGCCCTTGTAACGGGCGCATCCTACGGTATCGGCTTTGCCATCGCAAGCGCATATGCCGCAGCAGGTGCAACAATTTGCTTTAACGACATCAAGCAGGAGCTTGTCGACAAGGGTATTGCCGCTTACAAGGAAGCAGGCATTGACGCTCACGGATATGTTTGCGACGTTACAAGCGAAGAACAGGTTAACGCTCTTGTTGCAAAAATCGAAAAGGAAGTCGGAACAATCGACATTCTCGTAAACAACGCCGGCATCATCAAGAGAATCCCCATGACCGAAATGACGGCAGATCAATTCAGACAGGTTATCGATGTTGACTTAAACGCTCCTTTCATCGTATCAAAGGCAGTTATTCCTTCGATGATCAAAAAGGGACACGGCAAAATTATAAACATCTGTTCAATGATGTCCGAGCTCGGCCGTGAAACAGTCAGCGCTTATGCGGCAGCAAAGGGCGGACTCAAGATGCTCACAAAGAACATCTGCTCCGAATACGGTCAGTACAACATTCAGTGCAACGGTCTCGGACCCGGCTACATCGAAACACCCCAGACTGCTCCTCTTCGTGAGCTTCAGCCCGACGGCTCACGTCATCCTTTTGACCAGTTCATTTGCGCAAAGACACCCGCAAACAGATGGTTAAAGCCCGAAGAGCTTACGGGTCCCGCAGTTTTCCTTGCATCCGAAGCATCAAATGCCGTAAACGGTCATATTCTTTATGTTGACGGCGGTATCCTTGCTTACATCGGAAAGCAGCCCCAGTAAGATACATATAAATCAACATTTGCATAAGGCATTGCAAAATGCAGTTTGTGCCCCATAATGATTAAAAAATAAAATCCCGTATTGAGCATATCCGGTACGGGATTTATTTTTATTCGTCTATGTTATCAGCCTTCGTTATTGTACTTCATGAGTCTACGTTATTTTTATCCGTAAGTGTTTTTTGCGCAAATCTCACCGTTTCCATTGCATTTGCGGCATAAAAATCCGCATTTATCATTTTTGCATATTCTTCCGTGAGAACCGCCCCTCCGACGCAAACCTTTATTTCGGTGTCACGCGCCTTTAACTCTTTTATTGTTTCTGCCATTGCGGGAACCGTTGTTGTCATAAGTGCCGAAAGTCCGACAAACTTAATATTTTCTCTTATTGCATATTCCGTAATGAATTTCGGATCGACATCTTTTCCCAAGTCTCTCACGTCAAAGCCGTAATTTTTGAGAAGTGCAACAACAATATTTTTGCCTATGTCGTGAATGTCCCCCTTAACCGTTGCCATGATTACCTTAGGACCTTTTTCTGTGCTTTCCGGCATTAATTCCGAAATAAGAGCAAATGCAGCCTTTGCCGCCTCCGCACTCATAAGAAGCTCGGGCAAATATATCATCTTTTTTTCAAAGCCTTCTCCCACCGCATTTAAAGCCGCAACAATACCTTTATTTATTATATCCATGGCATTGTATGTACCTAAAAGCTTCCTTGTTTCCGTTTTTGCATTATCGGAAAGTCCTTTTTTTATCGACTTTATCAAATTATCAAAAGGATTAAAATCCGTATCGCCGTTTATTTGTACTTCTTTATCGTGCGTCGCCGTACCATTTATGGGGCCTTCAGTCTTACCGCTCTTATTTTCATTTAAAGCGGATTTGAATTTTTCCGTATTTCCCACAGAGCTCATCAAAGAATCCGGTGCATCTGCCGCAAATTTAATATATCCGAGGCAATTTTCATCTTTACCCTTAAGCGTCAAAAAGCACTTATACGCTTTCATCATTTCAAAGGAAAAAGGATTCATTATTGCCGCATCAAGTCCGGTGCTCAAAGCCATAACAAAAAATGTTGAAGTAATCATTTCTCTTTTCGGAAGTCCGAACGAAACATTCGACACCCCAAGCGATACTTTTGCTTTAAGCTTTTCTTTTATAAGCCTTATCGAATCAAGTGTCACCTTTCCCGCATTTATATCCGATGAAACGGTTAAAGTAAGCGGATCAAAAATCAAATCATTTTTGTCTATTCCGTAACTCGCCGCATAATCAACGATTTTTTTTGCAATTTCATATCTGCCTTTTGCAGTATCCGGTATGCCGTTTTCATCCAGAGTGAGGCAAACAACGTATCCGCCGTATTTTTTTACAAGCGGAAAAATGCTGTCCATCACTTCTGTTTTGCCGTTAACGGAATTTATCATTGCCTTTCCGTTATAAATTCGCATTGCCGCCTTTAAGCTCTCGGGATCACTTGAATCAAGCTGCAAGGGAAGTGCCGTCACCGCCTGCAATTCCGATACCGTTTTCTTAAGCATATATGGCTCATTAATCTCCGGAAGTCCGACATTTACGTCCAAAACATCCGCTCCCGACTCTTCCTCACGTATTGCTTCATTTAAGATATAAGACATATCCTCGGTTTTTAATGCTTCTTTTAATTTCTTTTTGCCTGTCGGATTTATTCTTTCACCGATCAAAACGGGAATATCTAAAAACGCGACAACCTTCGAATAAGAACAGATTTTTGGGGGCTGTTCCGTCTTAATATCAAGCGGCTTTAAATTCATTGTTTTAAGGACCGCCTGCTTTATATGTTCGGGCGTTGTACCGCAGCAGCCGCCAATCATTCTTGCACCTTTTTTTACGGCACTCGCGGCATATTCGCCAAAGCTTTCCGCATCAACCGAATAGCATGTTTTCCCGTCAATAATTTCCGGCATGCCGGCATTCGGCATAAATATAACCGGATATTTTGAATTTTCATAAAGCTCGGGCACGATTTCAAGCATTTTGTCAGGTCCCAGAGAACAATTTGCGCCCATTGCATCAATCTGCATTGAATTAAGCATCGTGGTTGTGACTTCAGGCCCCGACCCCGTCATCGTCCTATGTGTTTCATCATAAACATTGCTCACAAAAATGGGAATATCAGTACATTCTCTTGCCGCAATTACGGCTGCCTTTGTTTCAAGGAGATCATTCATCGTTTCGATAAGAATATATTCAGCACCGAATTTGACGCCGAGCGTAATCGTTTCCTTAAAATAATTTACGGCATCTTCAAAATCAAGATTTCCGAAAGGCTTTAAAAGTTTCCCCAAAGGTCCCACATCAAGTCCAACATATCTGTCACTTTGAACAAGCTCGCCGGTTGCAGTCTTTTTTGCCGTAAATGCACATTCCATTGCTGCCTTTATGATTTCAGACAGGATGAAATTTCCGTTTTTCCCATCATACTTCATTGAATTGGCACCGAAAGTGTTTGCGGATACCGCATTTGCGCCTGATTCAAAATAGCTTTTCCCGAGCTTAATTATTTTATCACGATTTGTAATATTCCAGGTTTCCGGAAGCTCTCCCGGTGTAATTCCCATCTTTTGCAATTCCGAGCCCGTTGCCCCGTCAAAATAAAACAATCCGTTTTTTATTTTTTCTCTTATATCCATAGTCAGTTCCTTATCCCTATTATCGCCGTAACCGACTTTGTCGGTGACATGAGAAGCGAATCGTTTAACGTAAGTCCTATTTTCCTGTTTGTGTCAAGAATATTAACAATTTCCTTTTGATAATCAAGACTCAAATCTCCGTACCCGGGCGAAAATCTTGATGTAACATATTCATGGCTTTGTTTTAATTCATCCGAAAATCTGTCGCATACCTGTTCTATGGCTTCCGTTCCGAAAGCATCAAGGATAAGCGCGTGAAGCGGCGATTTTACGCTAGCCCTGACTATTGCCCTGTCAGCTTCTATTCCGATTGTTGCCGCCATAAGAATCACCTTATTGCAATTTTTAAGGTGATTTTTGAGTGATTCGGAATCGGTATTTATTGCTTCAATTTCTTTGGTGCAAAGCCGTGCGTTTACTTTTTTTAAAAATTCCGGAAGAAGCGACATGATTTTGGTCATAAGTTCTTTTTGTGTTTCTGTATTTCGTTCACCCATATAACGAAGAACATGACCGATATTTAATTCCGATATATCATATTTTATGACTTTAATCATATATCAAGTATTTCCTGCAGATTTCTCTTTATTTCTTCAGCAACGGAAGCATTGTTCATCGTATACAGATGAATTGCCGTCACACCGTTTGCGATAAGATCAATAATCTGCTCCGTCGCATAAATAATTCCCGCTCTCCGCATTGCGGACTCATTTGCTCCGAATTTGTCCACCATATACTTAAATTTAAGCGGCACCTGTGCCCCCGAAAGCTTAAGCGTTCTTTCAACCTGTCTTACGTTTGTGATAGGCATAATCCCCGCAACGATCGGTACAGTAATTCCCGCGTCACGCACCTTATACAAAAAATTCCAATATACATTATTGTCAAAAAACATCTGCGTCGTAAGGAATTCACACCCCGCATCCACCTTGCGCTTCATGTTTAATATGTCTTCGCGCTGATTTTTTGATTCCGGATGACATTCGGGATAACATGCACCGCCGATGCAAATACCCGGATCAAATTCCTTTATTTCATGCACAAGTTCTGATGCATATCTGTATTCCCACTCATTTGGTGCTTGCATATTGCTCGGAATATCTCCCCTGAGCGCCAGGATGTTTTCTATTCCCGCATCGCGAATAAGCTCAAGCTGACGTCTTACGCCCGCACGTGTCGAACTTATACATGACAAATGTGCAAGCACGGGGATGTCATATTTTTTTTGTATATCGGACGCAATCGATACCGTATACTCACTCGTTCCGCCGCCCGCTCCGTACGTGACGCTCATAAAATCCGGGCGAAGACTTGCCACACGCTCCGCCGCTCCCTTTATCGAATCATATTTGTCCGCTGTTTTCGGCGGAAAAACCTCAAAAGAAAAGCTTATCTTGTTTGATTTGATTTTATCGATTACCTTCATAACCTCATCCTTTACTCACGTCTTCTTATAGATTGCTTGATTTCCTTACGTTTCACTTACAGTTTTCTGCATTTCTTTAAATAATAAGATAATATTAGGGAATCGTAAATATTTATGTCCAATCTTCTACTTTTAAATTTTTAACACAACAAAATTCTCTTGTATTATTTGTTACCAATGTTAAATCTTGTGATTTTGCGTGACTTGCAATCAGCATATCCATACCGCCGATTATTTTTCCCTGTTTTTCAAGATCCGAATGAATTCTCCCATACTCCTTAGCGGCACAATTATCATATTGCATGATTGACAATGAAGACAAAAATAAAGTAATTGCAGCTTTGTTTCGTTCCGGAAATTCACTTTTTTCGGCGCCGTACATAAGTTCACTGTAGGTAATTACCGATATACAGATTTCTGTGGGATCATGTTTCAAAATTTTTTTAATAACCTCAGGCGGCTTTTTTTTAATTATATATATACAAATATTTGTATCAAGCATATATTTCATAAATTTTCACGTTGCTGTATTTCGTCATGTCTGTCTTCCGACATAAAATCACCGGAAAACAAATTTAACCCCATCAAAAAGCCTTCCCATTTATTTTCCTTAGGCGTCAAAACAACAACATCAC
>CAVJHK010000079.1:0-5790 GCA_963649295.1 Lachnospiraceae bacterium
CATAAAAAGCTCCTTTCGGAGTTCTATAGAAGTCCAGAATTTTGTCCGCACCTCCCAATCTAAAAAAACGCACGCACCTTTCTTTTAATCACACTATTCTCTTTTCATAATAAAAAGAATAAATCAGCGACGGAAAAAAAAGAATAACAAAAATAAAATTATTCAAAAATCCTTTTATCGGAACTTTGTAAGATTTAAGACGCCTTGTCAAAATATGGCTATAAACACAATACCGTACGGTTTTTTTTATGTATTCCCAAAAAGGATATTTATCTTCTTTTCTGTGATTCATAACCCATGCCAAATTAAATGTGCTATTTTTTATGCGTTGAATCGTTATAATCTTATTTCTTGTTATTGAATCTTCACTTTCTGTATGAACAACACCGACAACTTCATTACTATAAAAGAATCTATATCTTGTAATAAAATGTTGCCAAAAAATTGATTCAGCAACAAAAGTTATTCCTTCCGGTTCCGGAAACAAATTATTTTTTTTCACATCCGATTGCATAATACTTATGCAATCAGCTCCTGCTTTTGATGCCGCAATAACAGCATCCTTCATACTTAATTCGTTTATGTTACTCTGAAAAAAGTTTCCATAAAATTTTCCGTTTGTATCATAATACCTGGCTTTTATACCGACATATTTTCCTTTTTCCGAATCCGGTATATTGTCCCACACTCTCATAAGCAATTCTATGGCATTCGGCAAAAGCTCATCGTCATCATCAATACCTATAACCATCTTTCCGCGGGCATTTCTGTATGCTGCATTTCTTGCGGTATGTACCCCACCATTTGGCTTTTTTATATACATTACGGGGAAATCCGCATTTTCCATAAATTCCGTAACCATATAGTCAATATCTGCCGGTGAGCCGTCATTTACGATAATGTATTCTTTGTCCTTATATGTTTGATTTTTAACAGACCTCATCGCACGATTTAATTCATCGTATCGGTTGTATGTAGGTGTAATTACGGTTACCGTCGGTATATAGTCATCATCCCAATGCCTGTTCAATTTTATTTCATAATTTGTATCTGCCACTTCACTTCACCGTTTGTTAAAGAAAATAAAATCCGTCTGTGGGGAACCTTTTCTTTCGAGTAATTTAATATAGTTTCTAAGTCTATCCGTTTGCATTACTTTTATTCCAAAAATTCTGTGTACATCAATAAAATACGAATATAAGCCCTGCATGTTACGGATAAATCCATCCAGTACACCCTTTTGCACATATTCATTTATGTTGATTTCGGTAAACATAGGTGCATCGGCTTTTTTAAGTGTCTCTATTCCGCCCGCAACAACTTCCGCCTCAAACCCTTCTGTATCAATCCATATCATCCTTATGTCGCTCGGATTAATACCACTTTTTTCAATATAAGAATCCAATGTGCATACAGGGACTGTTTTAAAATTTGGATCCGGTACATCATCGGAACGTAATCTTGAACCACCCGGATTTGATGCACAATAAGAAAATTTCTGTTCACCGTTTTTATTTGAAAGTGCGGTTTTAACACAAGTTATTTTGTCTTCAAGCTCACTTAATATGCAATTACACTTAAGCATCTTATAATTATCTGGGTCAGGTTCAAATGCAATCGCTCGAAGCAATGGCTCTTTTTTTAGCGCATAAATGCACGATGTACCTATATTGGCACCGATATCAAGAAATATGCCGTCCGCTTTTTTCCCCCCCCCCACATCACAGCAGCAGTAATTCTTTATTGTATCAAAAAACAGCTCCAAGTCCTTGCCGCCCCAAAGCCTTTGCTCTTTTCTCATATAAGGAATAATAGTTTTATCGGCATTTCTCCCTATATACTCACTTTCGTCAGGAAGCACCACCGATTGGATAGAACGCCTGTCGGTAACAGAACAAATTTCACTTCTTATTGCTTTTAGTTCATTTACAACAGGTGCATTTTTCCATGAATTATATTTTATTATACAAGTTATTAAGTTCATCATCAGTCTCCAAACATGATAAATATATTCCGAGCAAAAGATTTAGTTATATGTTTCCCTTTCAAAACCTCAATTTAACTATATAATGCTTTTCCCTTTTTTCTTCCGGCGGGATTGTCATATAGTCCCCATACTGTTGTTTAAGATAACCTTCAACATCATTATAAACAGGTGCTTTGATATCGCAAAAGTCAATATAACGCGCCGGAAAAAAGGACGAGCGCTTCAAAATCTCACCGAAATAATGTTTCCTTGCGGAAGGAATGCCGACATAGCGTGTGTCATTCTTATTATACCTTGAACACTTGTCAAACCTTTTAAACCATACCCGGTAATTTCTTATGCCGAAAACAATTCCTACCACAGTACGCACAAAATAATTTATACGTCCTGTTCTCTTTAGGATTTCGACGGACTTTTTGGTCCTATTTTGATAAGAAAAAACCTGGGATGAAATATAGGAAAGCATATCACACCGAATTCCCTTAAAAAATTTAATGATATGATTATCCGGAATATTTTCAATCGGAAAAATATCCACAAAAATCCCATTCAATGTATCGTCTTTCAGGGAATCGATTTCTTTAAAAAGTGTGCCTTTTTTTATTATTTTGGTAAAGCGTGCGCGTGATGTTGATGTGTTTGCGGGTGCGGAAACAATATATTTGTCACCGTATTCCTTGGTAAAAAAATCAAGAAATCTGTCATATTCATCACGAAACATCCCTATATCCATATCGTCATCCCACGGAATAAATCCGTGATGACGCACCGCACCGAGCGCCGAACCGCCTATCAAAAACGGGGTGAAATTGTATTTATTGCAGCACTCTATGATATCCGAATAAATTGTGAGGAGTACATGCTGTAGTTTCACGCGCTCCTCATCCGTAATCAATATCAGGATATCATCAACGGGAATCTTATTTAAAGCCGATTTTTGATCAAAAATCGCAATTGATTTTTTCATTTTGAATTTGCCCCTTATGCATCAATTTTTTATGGGAAGCACTATCTTATCCCCAAGTATCCTGTCCCATTCGGGGGGATTAAATGCTGCAAATCCCGAATCCGAATAAAAAGTAAATTCCGAAAAATATACTCTTTTATTAATTTCATACAAGTCCACCCGCAAAAAAGGAAATCCTTTGCTGCACTTTGATGCAAGGTCAAGCATCGTCCCCAATGTCTCCGGCTTTTTTAGTGGTGCTTCGCTGTTCGGAAAATTCTGTTTAAGCAAAAGTTTGTTCCAGTTCGTATCAAAATAATCTATCGTTTCGTCTTTTGTTTTGTCATTTTGAATTGTCTGTATGATTTCGGGCCTTCCGTCAAAGCAAAAGATTTTGTATACATTTAAATTTTTTGTTTCTCCGTCCTGCATATATTGTTCAGCAAAAATCAGAGGCTTGATATCCTTGTACGGCCATTCTCTTGAGTTAAAAAAATAATTGCGTTTCAATGCGCTTTCAATTTTTTTGGCACTTGCAAAGTCAAATTTTTGTTTGTCCCTGCATACAAAAACGTTGCCGCTCCCGCAATTGGTCTTGAGAACAAATTGATTCGGCAAAGAATCAACATCTATGTCCTCAAAGTGTTCCCATGCACCGATTAAAGGAATAATATGCTCTTTTCCCATAATCGGTTTTAAATAATCTTTTACCTCATATTTATCCGCCATCTTGGTATAAACAGGCTTCCTGTCATAAAGTTTCAGCCACTGTAATTTTTCATTAAATGTCCGGGGATTTTCCAAATCAAGCTCATATCCCATATGTACCTTAAACGCTTTTTTTAAGAACTCCTCGTCACTCATTTTGTCATAGCGTCCGCGTTCAATATCAATAGCAAATCTCGAATCCGGGTCAATAATATATTTTACAAATTTTTTAAGCTTATAAAGCATCACTTTACTCTCTTTCCGTATCTGTAGGAATAAATTAATGACGGGACAAACAATATTCCGTATACCAGATAATTCAGAAATCCGTTTAATTTAAAATCAATTTTCCCCGTACGGCGTTTTAAAACATGAGACATTGTCGAATATCTGACTGCTGCGGAAATATATTGTTTAACGGAATATCCGTCGCTTTTCCTGTGATTCATGGCATAAGACGAATAATAGGTCATATTTTTTACCAACTGTACACTTATTACGCCCCTTCTTGAAGTTTCATGAGATTGTGTGCCACATGCTTACCGCGGTTTTGTTGATATAAATATCTTATCTCTATTTTGTTTTCACTAATAAATTCATCAACAAGTTCTTTCGTATCGTCCTCAGAACCGTCATCAACGATCAGCCATATAAAATTTTTGTTTGTTTGACTTACGAGTGATTCATATAATTTTCCGAGTATATATGCTCTGTTATATGTAGGCGTAAAAACCGTAATTTCATATTTGTTCATCTTCTTTACCCGCGGTATTACTTTTTGATAAAATTATTTTCTTTCAAAACCTCAATTTAACTATATAATGCTTTTCCCTTTTTTCTTCCGGCGGGATTGTCATATAGTCCCCATACTGTTGTTTAAGATAACCTTCAACATCATTATAAACAGGTGCTTTGATATCGCAAAAGTCAATATAACGCGCCGGAAAAAAGGACGAGCGCTTCAAAATCTCACCGAAATAATGTTTCCTTGCGGAAGGAATGCCGACATAGCGTGTGTCATTCTTATTATACCTTGAACACTTGTCAAACCTTTTAAACCATACCCGGTAATTTCTTATGCCGAAAACAATTCCTACCACAGTACGCACAAAATAATTTATACGTCCTGTTCTCTTTAGGATTTCGACGGACTTTTTGGTCCTATTTTGATAAGAAAAAACCTGGGATGAAATATAGGAAAGCATATCACACCGAATTCCCTTAAAAAATTTAATGATATGATTATCCGGAATATTTTCAATCGGAAAAATATCCACAAAAATCCCATTCAATGTATCGTCTTTCAGGGAATCGATTTCTTTAAAAAGTGTGCCTTTTTTTATTATTTTGGTAAAGCGTGCGCGTGATGTTGATGTGTTTGCGGGTGCGGAAACAATATATTTGTCACCGTATTCCTTGGTAAAAAAATCAAGAAATCTGTCATATTCATCACGAAACATCCCTATATCCATATCGTCATCCCACGGAATAAATCCGTGATGACGCACCGCACCGAGCGCCGAACCGCCTATCAAAAACGGGGTGAAATTGTATTTATTGCAGCACTCTATGATATCCGAATAAATTGTGAGGAGTACATGCTGTAGTTTCACGCGCTCCTCATCCGTAATCAATATCAGGATATCATCAACGGGAATCTTATTTAAAGCCGATTTTTGATCAAAAATCGCAATTGATTTTTTCATTTTGAATTTGCCCCTTATGCATCAATTTTTTATGGGAAGCACTATCTTATCCCCAAGTATCCTGTCCCATTCGGGGGGATTAAATGTCTCAAATCCGGATCCATGATAAAATGTCACTTCGCCAAAATATATCTGTTTTTCGATAATATAAAAGTCTGTTCTTATAAAATGTGGGTTGTTAAGTGCCATTGAAATCTTTTCGGCTTTGTCAATCAATTTTCCCAAACACTCCGGTCTATCTATTATACGGGCAGGATTTGTGGGGTAACCAATTGTAAACGGAACATAATTCCAATTCAAATCATAAAAATTTCTGTGATGATCTGTAAATCTGTCAAAATCAACCTGTATTAAGCATGCTGTACCTTCAAAAACAAATACCTTGTAATCATTAATTTGACCTGTTCTGAATTTATCTTCAATGTATTGTTCCGAAATTACCC
>CAVJHK010000080.1:0-5345 GCA_963649295.1 Lachnospiraceae bacterium
GTCAATATCCCACTGAGCCCGCAGCAGTTACCGTATAAGCCGCGTCTCCGATCACACCTGTATCAAATATTTTTTTAACCGTAACAGACGAAGCAAATTTAAATCCCGTTACCGAATTTTTGATTCGAAACGCATCATTATATTTAAGTCTTATATTTTCCTGGATAAGATTAAGAATGCGCGCATGAGTTGTTTCGTTGTTCTGCATCACAAGAAAAAGAGCAAGATATTCAGAATAGCCGAGCACACCGGTGCTTTTTATGTTATCCGATTTTTTATTTACAAGTGCTTTATTGAATAGAAAAATTTCGTTTAAGGACAAATTCCCTTTTGCGTTAAAAAAAGGTATTTTCTTTTTTGCCAAAATTGCCGTTGTTTCGATAATTGCTTCCATTATCGCCCATATGGTCATAATAGTATATTTTATTACATAGGTAAGCGCGGGAACACCGGTAAATCCGGCAATCAAAGCCGCAATACCCGATATCGAATCATTTTTTTCGGCATTTGTGACTAAAGCCGCATAAGTAAATACTGACCTGAACAAGCAAAGCCTGAGCACATATTCCGACAGATTAACAGTATCCGACATATTTCCGCAAAGGACATATTCACGCTCATATTTAAGCCTTGTATCATTCCAAGCATTTAAATACGAGCCGAAATACTCATGCAGATAAATATTTAAAACACCTTTTTGGGCGCTTACATCCGCGGCATCACCCAAAATATTTTCAAAATCCGTATTGTCAAAATACGAGCGCATATTTTTAAATGCCGAAACAATATCGGTTTTTAAGAGCGAAACAGAACCCGTATCATATAAATCAAGCCCGGTAAGAGAATTATCCGAAATATCCGTAACTCCCATAAATTCCAAAATTTCTTTTCCTATTTTATTGAAGGTGAGGTCAAAGTTCATCCCGCTCTTATTCCCGGTTGAGATGCCTTTGTAATTAAACTTAAAATTGTCGTAGGTGATATTTTGTAATTTTTTTTCGGCCGTGCTTATATAATATGAAATTTTGTCAGGCGACCGAGTATCCGAATACGGAATATAAACAGAATTTAATATAAGTAAGTTTGTGGCAAGTTCCTTTGTCATCGCGCTTAAATCATAGCCGTTTTCTTTTAAATCAACATATTTTTTGAGATCGGCTGCGTCATTTAAAAGAGCTTCAAAAATTTCGCCCACGGTACCTGAACCCAAACTGCTCTCCGTGCTCAATCCGCTTCCCGAACCATAACCGCTGCCCGAACCATAACCGCTGCCCGAACCATAACCGCTGCCCGAGCCTGAACCGCCGCCCGCCCCCATATTGCTTCGTGACGCAAGCACACTCTTTACAGTATTTTCGTATTCATCAGAAAGCGCCTTGGCACTCTTTTCCTTTAACATAAGAACAGAGAGCTTATTAATCGCTTCCTTTGTCTTTTCTCGCGCGTATTTGACCGATTCCGAAAACAAATTTACGCCTGACCTAAAATCTTCTTTCTTTTGTTCACATTCCAAATAAAGCGATCCAAGCTCCGTATGCAATGTTTCAAGCTCTGCGTGAAATACTTCAAGCTCTGTTTGCTGTGTTTCAAGCTCTGCACGAAGTGATTCAAGTTCTGTTTGCTGTGTTTTAAGCTCTGCGTGAAGTACTTCAAGTTCTTCGTTTTGCTTTTTAATTTCAACATCTGTATAAATGCCGGTAATATCGGTAATATCGGTCATATCGGTAATTTCTGTAATATCTGTACTTCCGGCGTTCGTTTTTTCAATATCCGCATGCCGAATCAATAATTCCGCATCGGAAATTTTTTGCTCCGTATCAGAAATCCTACACTCCGTATCCGAAATCCTACGCTCTGTATCAGAAATCTTACGCTCCGTATCAGAAATCGTTTGCTCTGTATCCTCACATTTTGTTTTGAGCTCCGAAAGCTCATTTGCCGTATTTTGAATACGTTTTGCCATATCGCCGATATTCAAGATTTTTCCGGATACCACGTTATACACGCGTGTGCTTCCGTAGGTGCCCTTCATGTAATCTGACTCACCGACACCAAAGTGCTTTAAAAAATTGTTTTCGGAAATCAAATTTCCGTCCGCATCGCTCGCAAATCCCGTGTCTGTCATCGAGATCCCGTCTACAATCGTCATAAGCCCCAGGATTTCCTTTGAAACTTCTGCGGCACCTTCCGCTGCCGCCGCCTGTTTTTTATAAATTTCAGGCAAAATTTCGGTCTGCTTTAACGTATCAATATCAAATATTCCTTTTAAAACGCTCTCTGCACCGGAATAAATTATTTCTTCCTTTATCTGATTATAAAAGTCGTCATAAAGAGCAGTATAATCCGACACCGTTACACAGGGATTTTCTCCTCTTATCATTCCGCCCGATGTGTTTTTGTATGAATAATCAAGATATGACAGAATTTTGTTTGCGATACCGGATTTTATGCTGCCATTTTCCTCTGCACGCGTATCGACAGCCAAAAGTCCGTAGTCGTTAAAAAGCGGATAATAATAAGTTCCGAGATAAGATGCGGCAGAAATATCCGAAAGCACATAAAGATAATAAGCATTCATCCTGATTCTTGCAGCTTCTGCGGATGTCATAATAAATGACAATATAAGCAGGATTATGAGAGTCAAAAACACGGTTATGCTGCCTGAAAATGCATATGTTTCTTTTTTGGTTATACAGCCGGAAAGCACATATGTTTCTTTTTTTGTTATACAGCCGGAAAGCACATGAGTTTCTTTTTTTGTTATCCCGTCATACACAAAACAATTTTCTTTTTTAATTGATAAGTTGTTCGGCATCGGCATTTATCCCCGAAAAAGCCTTTGTCACAAGGTCAGTAAGCTCTGACTTAAATATGACAACAAGCGCAATTAACACCACAAGTATCAAAATTATCTCGATTACTCCGACACCCGCTGCCCTAAAATCTTTCTTCATTAATCTTCTCCTTTCAAACCAAATATCCTTTAACTCTGTATTCATCACGACTTAGCTCAAAATTTGGTGAGCGCAGGCACAATCAAAATCAAAAATACAACAAGCATAAGTCCCACAATCGGCAAAAGCAGCCTGTTTCCCGTCTGTTCACCACGGATTTTGATTTTTTCCGTTTCGGACGCAACCGCATCACGCTCCTCTTCACAAATGACCAAATCCAGATTTTGGTGTCCGCGCTTTACGGCATCGTCCAGAATCCCCATAAGCCTTGTGTAACACTTGATATTCATTCTGTCCGCAAAATTAAAATATACCGTACTTTCGGTCATCCCGCTTTTTAATTCCGCACCCGCAATAATCAGGTTGTCGTTCAGCAAATTTTGCATTCCGGGTGTCGCCTGCATACCGAATTTTCTTTGCATACCGAATTTTCTTTGCATACCGAATTTTCTATGCGTTCCGAATTTATTTTGCATGGCAAAGTTTTGTATTCCGAATTTATTTTGCATATCGCAATTTTGCCTTATTCCGCAGTCTCCACGCATCACAAATCCCTCTTGAATTTCGGACTTTCTTTCAACCTCAGTGCTCAATTTGACAAAGATTTTTCTTATCGGCATTCCGCAAAGCAGCAAAAGCCTAATTTTTAAAATAAATTCCCGGTAATCGGTTTCTGCCTCACGCACCAATTTGTCTTTTTTCTTTTTTATGCGGTCATAAAAGCCTGAATATGCAGCCGCAACAATCATCACGCCGATCAAAATCCCAAGAAAAACAATAATACGCATATCTGTTTTTTCCTGCAAAACGGATATGCCGTTTATGGTATCCGGAATCGTAAATTCCGTATCATATGCCGTTTCTTCTTCTAATTTTTTTAAAGAATCGATACAGTCAAGGATCGCCCTTTCATCTTCACCGTAAGTGTACGGATAAACAATTATTTCTCTTTCATATAGCCTGTATTCCGATCCAAAATTTATCTTTGCGGAAATCACGGTATTTGCCGGGTGTTCGATATCTTTATTTTTTATGCCTCCGTCACTCGCAATAATCCTTAAATCCGCTGTATTCCAGGCAAGTGTAACCGGAAACCCCGTCAAATCCGTCGGAAAAAACATATCCCCCATAATATGGTAAAAATCCGTATTTCCGTTTAAAACGGTTGAATCAAGATATTTTTTGATATCAGTCATCATAATATCGATTTCTTCATCGGTAAATTTGCGCGGAGAAACTTGGATTTCGGTTTTTATTGTATCGTCACCGTTTTTTAGTATAACGGGAACGGAGAAAGTGCCTCCCCCCTCCGCCCTTTTTACAACAAAATCCATATCCCGGGATTTTATTGTAAAACCAAGAATCGCAAGAAAAACAAAGCCCGCCGCAATAACCCCCGCAGTTTTCAGCTTTTTTGTAAGTTCACGGTACAGAATGCTTTTGATTTCTGCGGCGGTTTTTCCGGGATACAATATTTTTGCGCTTGCTACTCTGTTAGCGGAAATCAAAATATCCGAAAATTTCATGTGATAAACACTCCCAAAAATTTTTACATTCATTCGTCATATTTTCTGCATTTTCGAAAATTTATAAGAGTTCAAAAAAACATACTGCCTTTAGGCGATGGGTGCTCCCAAACGACATGCATAGTTCAAAAGCCCCACCTCGTTGGGCACACAATACTGCTTTTATATGAGCAGGCTAAAGCGGATTACGAATATCATTGACCTTCCTTATATATTCATCGTTTTTCTGATTATCGTGCGTCCCGCAAAATAAAGCAGAATATAAGCCGCAAGCATCACTGTCATAAACACGATCCCTTTTGTGTTATTGTAAAGAGGTATGACGAGTTCTGCCGCAAAGGTCCTCAAATATATCAAAATAAAATACGGAATGCATAGCATAATATTAAATTCTCCCTTCTTTTCCGCAATTGTCACATTTAATTCCCTTTTCAAATTTATCCTGTCACGGATGCTTTCTGTTTCTGCCGCAAGAACCTCGGACAAATTCCCTCCGTTTCGTTTTAAAATCGTATAAAGCTCGGCAAATTCGACTGCTTCACGTATATGCAGTTTTCCCCCGAGTTCATAAAATTCGTTTGCGATTTCGTGACCTGTTTCAATTTTTACATACATCATTTTAAACGCCTGTGTGATTTCGGATTTTTCACCGTAAAGCGCCTTTAAACCGTTTGCGGCGTTTTTTATCGCATTTTTAAGCGCCTCACCGGAATCTACGCCGTTTTTTATATATTGGAGCGCATCTTTAAATTGAGCCTGCATCAGAGTGCATTTTTTCTCTTCCGAATTTTTTTTGAAATTTATAACAAACAGCGGTAAAAACAATACAAGAAACAAAGAAATTTTATGAAAATCATAGAAAAGC
>CAVJHK010000080.1:5355-5736 GCA_963649295.1 Lachnospiraceae bacterium
CCCCATAACGGTGCCGTTGTTCAAATTAAGTTTTTTACTCATATAATTACATTCTTACGTTTATTTTTCCTTTTCCCCGTCATGCTCCGTCACCCTCCGTCACGCTTCGTCATGCTCCGTCACGCTTCGTCACCCTCCGTCACGCTTCGTCACTCTCCGTCACGCTTCGTCACCCTCCGTCACTCTTCGTCACGCTTCGTCACTTTCCGTCACTCTTCGTTAAGTTCTATCCCGGCACGCACAAGCTTCCCTCTGCACAAAAGAGAATTTCCCGTTTTAATGAGTTCCCCGGAAACAAATTCTTCGTTATAATCTAAATCACCCGTCTTTTCTTTTTCCTTAAACAAAAACAGGGGATTTAGCTCGATTTCACCGTCACGA
>CAVJHK010000081.1:0-5725 GCA_963649295.1 Lachnospiraceae bacterium
TTTTTCGGCATAGGCACGCGAAATCAAAACATTTTCCGGAATACTGTCTTCAAGAAGTACATTTACAAACGGCTTTTCTTTTTTGATAATCGAAAAAAGATGCGGAATATCAAACTTTCCGGTGCCGAGAGTTATGGGGCGGGAAATTATTTCATTGTCTCTTACCACATAATCCTTTAAATGAATCACATCAATTTCGTTTTTGCAAATATCAAACATTTCATCAACTATATCATTTCCGCGTGATTCGTTTTCGGCATTGAACATATTGATAGGATCCAAAATTACCCTGAGACACGGGGAATTTATTGCATCAAGAACTTTTCTTGTTCTTTTGGGATCGCACATAATATGCTTCCAAACAGGTTCGATTCCTACACATACGCCAAACTTTTCAGCACATTCGACAACAGGTCTTAAGCCGTCTATAAATGCATTAAGTGCCGCATCCGTATGATTTTCGGGACAGGGCTTGTATTCTCTGTTTACGGCGCCGGTTTCCGTACCTACAACGCCCGCACCGAGAAGGGCTGCAAATCTGATATGTGTTTTGTAGATTTCTATTGTTTTATTAAGTTCTTCCTTGTCGGGATTTGCAAGATTTAAGTAGCATCCGAGAACCGAAACGTTAACCCCGTATTTGGCGAAAATATTTCTCAAATACATCGCCATGCCACTTGTCATGGCGGAAGGCAATGTATTACATTCCTTTATTGCTTTTGAGAGCGCAAGCTGAGTGCAGCAAAATCCCTCATCCCTAATATTTTTAACAAGACTTTCAATTGAATCGTGAGGCACATCATGTCCTCTTACACCAAACTGAAACATATTTTCTCCTTTTTCTTAAACGGTATTTTTTTAATTAAAACAATCCAACAATTTTTTCGTCTGCAACGTCGATATTTTCCGCAGCGGGAATTTTGGGAAGTCCCGGCATTGTCATCATTGTGCCTGTAATCAAAACCAAGAATCCCGCTCCCGCACTCATATAAGCTTCGCGAATATTTATTGTAAAGCCCGTCGGACGTCCGAGCTTTTTGGGATCATCCGAAAAGGAATATTGATTTTTTGCGAGACATACGGGTGCATTTCCGTATCCGAGAGCCTCAAGCCTCTTTATTTCTTTTAGTGCTCCGGAATCGTAAGTCACATCATATGCTCCGTAAATTTCTTTGCAAACCGTGGAAATCTTGTCGCACAGGGACATTTCATCGGGATATAAAGGCTTAAAATCGCTCTTTTTGTTTTCAATCGTATCAAGGATACAATTTGCAAGCTCTATTCCGCCTGCGCCGCCTTTTTCAAATACTTCCGAAAGTGCAAAAGAAACGTCTTTTGTTTCACAGAAATTCTTTACAAATTCAAGCTCCTTGTCAGTATCTGTCGCAAATCTGTTAAGTGTAACGATGATCGGAACATTGTATTTTTTGAGATTTTCGATATGCTTTTCGAGATTTACGATACCACGCATAAGTGCCTCAAGATTTTCGTTTTGAAGCTCCGTTTTTATCATACCGCCGTTATATTTTAAAGCTCTTATAGTTGCAACAAGCACGACCGCATCGGGGCTAAGTCCCGCAAAACGGCATTTTATGTCAAAGAATTTTTCGGCTCCCAGATCTGCGCCGAATCCCGCTTCCGTAATCACATAATCGGCAATTTTAAGCGCAGTCTTTGTTGCACGTACCGAATTGCATCCGTGCGCGATATTTGCAAAAGGACCGCCGTGAACGATTGCCGGTGTATGTTCAAGCGTCTGAATAAGATTCGGTTTTATTGCATCCTTTAAAAGGGCCGCCATTGCGCCCACGGCTTTCAAATCCCCGCAGGTAACGGGATTTCCGTCATAGGTATAAGCAACAATTATGCGGGAAAGGCGCTTTTTTAAGTCTTCCATATCGTCAGCAAGACACAAAATAGCCATTATTTCCGATGCGACGGTTATAATAAAATGGTCTTCCCTTGTAACTCCGTCCGATTTTTTGCCCATTCCGATAACAATATTTCGAAGTGCTCTGTCATTCATGTCCACACAGCGCTTCCAAACAATCTGTTTTGGATCGATATTAAGCGAATTTCCCTGATAAATATGGTTGTCAAGCATTGCGGCAAGCAAATTGTTTGCGGATGTAACCGCATGAAAATCACCCGTAAAATGAAGGTTTAAGTCCTCCATCGGAACAACCTGCGCATATCCGCCGCCCGCGGCTCCGCCCTTTATTCCGAAACACGGGCCGAGAGAAGGCTCTCGGAGCGCTATTACGGCATTCTTATTAAGCCGTCCAAATGCTTCGCCGATACCGATCGTAGTTGTGGTTTTTCCCTCTCCCGCAGGAGTCGGATTAATCGCCGTTACAAGAATAAGCTTTCCGTCTTTTTTGTCTTTAAGGGAATCTATATATTCTCCCGAAAGCTTTGCTTTGTATTTTCCGTAAAGCTCAAGGCTGTCGATGTCTATTCCGATTTTTGCGGCAATATCGGTTATCGGAAGAAGCGTGGCTTCCTGTGCAATTTGAATGTCTGATTTCATTTGTTCCTCCTGCGGGATATAAATTTGCTATAAAAATGTTACTTAAAAAAGTATTTAAAACTTTTAATTTTTGTGACTTTTAATTTTTGTGCCTTTTAATTTTTGTGCCTTTAAGTTTTAAGAAAAATCACTGATCCATATTATTTTGGAGCCATGTTTCATAATCGTTCATCGACATCAAAATCTGACGCGGCTTATTTCCGTCCTCTTCCGAAACCACTCCCGCTTCGGTAAGCTGGTCCATTATTCTTGCGGCTCTGTTGAAGCCTATTTTGTAGGCGCGCTGCAGCATTCCGATCGAAGCCTTGTCCTTTTCGATAATTAAGCTTCCCGCTTCCACAAACAATTCGTCCCGGTCATTTTTTGAATTTTGTCCCCCGTGATTATCGTTGGCTTTACCGTCATTGTCCGATTCGGTAATTTTTTGATTTATCCTGTCATCATAAATTGCGGGATCGTTTTCTCTTTTGATAAAATCGACAACATTGTTGACTTCCTTATCTGAAACAAAGCATCCCTGAATTCTCACAGGCTTTGGATATCCTGTGGGATAATAAAGCATATCTCCTTTTCCAAGCAGTTTTTCCGCCCCCACATTATCCAAAATGGTTCTCGAATCGACGCCCGACGTAACCGCAAAAGCTATACGTGACGGCACATTCGCCTTGATGAGTCCCGTGATTACATTTACGGAAGGACGCTGTGTTGCAATAATCAAATGCATTCCGCATGCACGTGCTTTTTGCGCAAGTCGACAAATCGAATCTTCAACATCGTTTGACGCAACCATCATGAGATCCGCAAGCTCATCCACAACTATCACTATTTGTGGAAGAAGCGGATAATTTTCATCCGTAAAGCCTTTTTCCGCTTCCGATCTTACTCTTTCATTGTAGCCTTTTAAATCTCTAACGGAAAGCTCCGCAAATTTCTTGTATCTGTCATCCATTTCGACACATGCCCAATTAAGCGCTGACGCAGCTTTTTTGGGATCTGTCACAACCGGAATCAAAAGATGCGGTATACCGTTATATACCGAAAGCTCAACCACCTTCGGATCGATCATAATAAGCTTTACGTCCTCCGGCTTAAATTCATAAAGAATGCTCATTATAATCGTATTAATGCAAACGGATTTGCCGGATCCCGTAGCGCCTGCAATAAGGAGGTGCGGCATTTTGGCAATGTCTCCCACAATATTTGCGCCTTCTATACTCTTTCCGACGGTAAAAGGAATTTTTCCCTTTGCGTTTGCAAATTCATCGCTTTCTATGAGTTCCCGAAGAGTTACCGTTGTATTTTCGCGGTTCGGCACTTCGATTCCGATGGCCGGTTTTCCGGGGATCGGTGCTTCGATTCTTATATCCGCTGCGGCAAGATTAAGCTTTATGTCATCCGCAAGGCTTGTGATTCTTGCGACCTTTACGCCGGTTTCCGGCTGAAGCTCGTATCTTGTAACCGCCGGTCCTTTTTGAACATCGGTAACGGTAACCTTTACGCCGAAGCTTTCAAGCGTGTTCTTGAGTTTTATTGCCGTTTCTTTAAGTTCATCCGTGTTATCCGTATTTTTCGGACGGACAGGTGCATCAAGAAGTTCAAGCGGCGGATATTTATATTCACGTTTCACAGGCACAAATTCCTGTTGTCCGTCTTTATCCTCTTTAAAAACTTCTCCTATCTCCATAGAAGCATTCTTAACATCGGAAGAATTCTTAACCTCGGAAAATTTTTCAATTTCGGAAGAATTCTTAACATCCTGTTTTTTATAATTTAAAGGACGTTTTGCCGCATCGGAAAGCGCATAGGGCACACTGTCAACGGTTTTTGAAAAATCGGCATCCGAATAGAGCTGTTTGTCTCTTAACGCCGTTTCGGAAAAACTGATTTCGTGTTCCTCATTCTTATCATTATCCAAAATTGCGATATATTCTTCTTTTTCATCCGGATCGGTAAAATATTCTTTTTCGGGATATTTGACAAAGGGATTTACTTTTATCGTTTCTTCTTCAAAATCATTTTTTTCTGTTGTAAAAAGTGTCTCTTCCTCTTTTGATAATTCGGTTTGTTTTGAAATTATTTCTTCATTAAGGCATTCGTGACATTCTTGCTTTTTTTCGGCACTGTCGGATATGTCATCACTCAATTTCACATATGAATCCGTCCCCAAAAAAGCTCCGTTTTTATCGGTATCGGAAACCGCATCGGAAACCGTATCAAAAATCGTATCGGCATTTTGAGATTTTTCCGAATATGAATTATCTTTTGATTCGGTTTCGTTATTTGATGTGCTTTTTTGCAATCCGTTCTTTAAAAAATTAATAAAAGATCTTTTTTCTTTTTGAGGCAAGTGTGATTTTTTAAGACTTTCGTCAAATTCCTCATCGGAAATAAATTTTTCGTCTACCGGCAATTTAACCTTATCTTCGTTTTCGCCGGATTTTATAATATCCGCATTATCGTCTTTAATCTTAAAGTCGATCTTTTTTGAATCGTCAACGATAATTTTTTCATCGTAACGTCCGCTTTTCTCCAAATATTCACTTGCTTCATCCGTCATTATATATTGACTGAATATTTCTTCGTCTTCCTGCTCTTTTAATTTTGCCGCATTGTGTTTCTCTTTGACAAAATAAGAAATCTCCTTTGAAAGCGCATGTCCGGATATAAAAATAATACATATGATTTCACATGCCGCAAGAATAACATACGAGCCTATCACATCAAACCATTTCACAAGAAAAAAGCATACCGTTCCGCCAAGCACACCTCCGCCCGATTTGTTGTTTTTTGCAAATTCGTAATAATCGGATATTTCTATCGTTTTGTTTGTTTCACCAAATGCTATTTGAATCATTGCGGCAAGCAATATAAAAATTACAAAAGACGCAAAAATTTTCAAAAAGAAAACAGGCTTTGCTTTTTTGTTTGCAAGTATGACCACACTGATTACCATAAGAAATATGGGAAAAATATACGCAAGCCATCCAAAAATACCGAAAAGTGCACCGTTTACAATTTTGCCGACTGCTCCGCCAAGTTCAAAATTGCTTAAGAAAAGAAGTATCGAAACGGCAAATACAGCAATCAAAATTATATCTTCTGCCGCTTCTTTTCTTTCTTTTTGTTTTTCTTTCCTGATTTTTTCCTGTTTTTCTTCTTCCTGCTTCAAAAGTGCTTTTTCGGCTGCGGTAAGTC
>CAVJHK010000082.1:0-5586 GCA_963649295.1 Lachnospiraceae bacterium
ATCAATATCATCCGCTTCCGCTTTTAATTCTTTTGCACGGTTTTCGGCGTCTAAGTTTATTTTACTTATTATTTTATTAATAATCAAGCCTATAAAATAAAAAATAAAAAGAGTCAGGCTTATGTATAAAACAGAAGAAATGAGTTCCGTTTTAAATATAATGCACGAAAAAGCAATTATTGTTCCCGCAATAAGCATTATAATCACAGGCAAGCGCTTTGCACCCATAATAAAATTCCTTTATATCTTGTAGATTTCTTTTCCGACGGACTTTATGACAAGTTCACATGTTTCCGTATAAAATTCTATCGTTCTTCCGACCGTTCCGCCCGTGTCCATGGCTTTTATCGGAATCCCAAGTTCCTTTAATCTTTTTATAACGGCTTCCGCATTTCTTTCTCCCACACGCAGCATTTCATTGTTTGTATTAAAAGCAAACATTTGTGCACCGCCGGCAAGCTTTGCCTGAAGACGTGTCTTCACGGCGCCCGCTTTTATAACGGCGTCAAGCAGTGCCTTTACTCCCAAATCCGCAAATTTTGCGGCATTTTCATTATTTCTTATTTTTGTGCTGTCAGGTAACATTACATGAACCATTCCGGATATTTTTGATACCGGATCGTAAATTACGCATCCTATGCATGAACCGAGTCCGAGTGTGGTTATATTATCGGGTGGAAGACAAACAGAAAGCTCCGCCATACCTATTTTAATCATCTTGCCCATATATATGCTCCAATTAAAGTCCGAGTGACGTCATTATCTTTGAATAAGAATCCATTGTCGGAATAAGTAAAAAGTATCCGTTAAGTCCTTTTGCCTCATTCAAATCAAATTCCGTTTCAATCATGACAGCCTTGTCACCGAGCTTCCCGAATTCTATCGCGGGCACCGAGAGAATCGCCGCAGCCATATCAATCGAAAGATACGGAACACTCGCATTGATTTTTAGGTTTGTAAGATCCGAAAGCGATGATAAATATGCTCCCGTAATTATATTTCCGATTTCCTGCATAGCCGACATGTGTAAATCGTTTAACGGCTCATTTTCGGGGATGTCGCACATTAAGAGCTTTCCGAGCAAAGCGTATGCCGAATGAATATCAATAATAAACATCATCATTCCGTCGATGTCTTCAGACAACTGCAAAAGGATTCCGATAACGATTTTTTCTTCGCCGCCGACCATTTGCACAAGATAATTAAAGTCACATACAACCGCTTGCGGAACCTTTATGTCTATTTTCATGTTGAGCATTTTGGCAAGTGCGGTTGCCGCATGACCGGAACCAATGTTTCCGATTTCACGAAGCACGTCAAATTCCATATCGTTCAGCATTTCACGTTCGCTCATTTTGACCTCCGATATATGCACAAATTCCCTGCGGGAAAAATCCCGCAGGGCGTTGCATTAAAATTTTTATTTTTCCTCTTCTTCCTTGTCCTGTATAACCTCAAGGATATTCAAAATCGATACGAGATCTTCGCCGTTTTTACCTACACCCGTAAGGAAATTGATTTTGTCGTCGTCTCCGCCCTTACTGCTCGGCTTATCTATCGCATCGTTCGGAAGCGTAAGAACTTCCTTTACAAGATCCACAATCAAACCGATAGAGCTTTGAGCTTCGGGCTTTAAGATAAGGATTCTTGTTTTATTCGTAAATTCGTCTTCGGAAAGTCCGAAACGCTTACGTAAGCTCATTACCGGAATTACCTCACCTCTTAAGTTTATAACTCCGTTAAAATAAGGCTGTGACTTCGGTACTCTGGTAATCTGCTGCATACGCACGATATTGTCGATATAATTTATGTCTATACCGTAATATTCGTCACCGAGCGCAACAACTATATATTGCTTTGCTTCAACATTCGATACTGTATCTGCCATCTTCTTTCCCTCCTTATACCAAAGTGTTGACGTCTAAAATAAGTGCAACTTCGCCGTCGCCGAGAATCGTTGCTCCGCTTATCATCTTCGGGCTGTCAATGTACTTGCCTATCGACTTGATAACGATTTCTTGCTGACCGATAAGGTTGTCAACTACAAAGCCCGCAAGCTTGTCACCCTTGGATACGATGACAACCGTAAGATTTTCGTCTTTGTCCTTAACGGATTCGATATCAAGGATTTCGTTGAGTCTGACAATCGGTATAACCGAGCCGCGAAGGTGAATAACCTCTTTTGCCTGTACATATTTGATATCCGAAACAGGAATATCCTCGATTGTCTGTATGCTTCCGAGCGGAATTGCATATTTTTCGCTTCCCACTTCAACCATAAGGGACTGGATAATCGCAAGAGTAAGAGGAAGTCTTACAATAAAGTTGCTGCCGCCGCCGAGAATCGTTTGAACTTCGACGTCACCGCCGAGCTTTTCGATGTTTGTCTTAACAACATCAAGTCCGACGCCTCGTCCCGAAAGCTCCGAAACCTTTTCTGCGGTCGAAAAGCTGGGTCTGAAGAGCAAATCGATAATTTCCTTATCGGTCATTACCTCAGCCTGATCCTTTGTAATTGTGCCTTTTTCGATTGCCTTTTTCTTAACCTTTTCGACATCGATTCCGGCACCGTCATCCTTTACCTCAATGACAACGTTGTTGCCTTCCTGATATGCATTTAAGTGAATCGTTCCGACTTCGGGCTTGTTTGTCTTAGCTCTTGCTTCCGCAGATTCGATTCCGTGGTCTGCCGCATTTCTGAGTAAGTGTGTAAGAGGATCGCCGATTTCGTCGATAACCGTTCTGTCAAGTTCTGTCTCTTCACCGCTTATGACAAGTTCAATCTTTTTGTTGAGATTCTTGCTTACATCCCTTATCATTCTCGGGAAGCGGTTAAATACGCTTTCCAAAGGAACCATTCGAACTTTCATTACCGATTGGTGAAGATTTGTGGTAATTCTTTCAAGATATTCTATTTGCTGACCGAGTCCGTTTGAAGAAGAGCGTGCTGTTTCATCCTGCTGAGAGTTAAGAGAAACAAGTCCGTTCTTTGCTATTATGAGCTCGGAAACAAGATTCATAAGATCGTCAAGCTTTTCGATATCCACACGTACCGAACGGTTGACAACCGGCTTTCCGGCACTTTGTGAGGACTGACTCTGTGCAGGCTTATTTTCCGTCTTTACACTTGACTGAACTGAAACGCTTTCTTCCTGTTTTTCTTTATCCGCTCCCACCATAACAGTTTCCTTTGTAAGTGCGCTCATATATGCGCCTTCAACCTCGGAAACATTCATAATGGCATCCTTTACCTTTTGTTCGTCTTCTTTTGTGATAAAAACAACCGAAAAGTACTGGTCAAATTTTTCGTCTTCTATGTCCTGCACCTGAGGCTCGGATTTTACGATTGTGCCGAGTTCTTCAAGCTTCTTAAATACCATGAATGCACGGGCTGCCTTAAGCAAGCATTCCTGCTCGATATAAACCGTGATTCCGAATGCGTTTGAGCCGGAGTCAAGTGCTTCGCAAATGGCATGCTGCTCAAAGTCGGCATATTTGAATTCTTTATATTTATCGCGTGATTCAGGTGCGGATGCAGTAACCGCAGCGGATGCGGTGGCTTGGGCAGTGGCTGCCGCAGGTGCTATAGTCTTATTTGCTGCGGGTGTGCCGTCATTCTTTGCAAATTCGATAAGCTGATTTATTATGTCTTCGCACTTGTCATCGCCTTCGTTACCCTGGTTTACGATATTGTCAAGGATTGTTTCAAGCTTGTCGAGTCCCTTAAACAATACATCCACAAGGTTGGGAGTAACTTTCATCTTTCCGTTTCTGACTTCCGAAAAGACGTCTTCCCACTTGTGCGTAAGTTCCTGCATTGTCTTATATCCCATTGTTCCCGCCATTCCCTTTAAGGAATGAGCCGCACGAAATATTTCATTGATCGTATCGCCGTTTTCGGGTTCTTTTTCGAGAACGAGAAGGTTTTCGTTAAGGCTTTGCAAATGTTCTTTTGTTTCGTCGATAAAGATTTCCAGATATTGACTAACATCCATAATTTTGTACCCCCGTACTGTTTATGATTTCCTGTGCCAATTCATCAAGCGGCTTAACCGTATCCGTAAGTCCTGCATCATGTACGACCTTAGGCATTCCGTAAACCGTTGACGTTGCTTCGTCCTGGGCGATAACATAGAGGTTGTTCTTTTCGGCGAGTGCATTGACGCCCATCGTGCCGTCACCGCCCATTCCCGTCATTATGCAGCAGACTATCTCATCAAAATCCATTCCGGCAATCGATTCAAAAAGAATGTCGGCACAAGGCTTAAGAGCACTTCTTGGAGGTTCTGCCATATTTATGTCGATGACATAATCTCCGGATACTTTTTTGAGTCTCATCTGACCGCCGCCCTTGGCAACATATACGGTTCCTTTGGTTATTTTTTCACCGTTTGCCGCCTCAACCACATGAACAGAACTTTTTTGATCGAGACGTTGTGCCAAAGAATTTGTGAATCCTTCCGCCATATGCTGTACAACCAAAACCGGCGCATTAAGATTTTTGGGAAATTTGGGAATTACATCCTGTAAAGCTTTGGGTCCTCCTGTTGACGATGCTATAAGTACAAGCTTTTTGGCATTTGTCGGGAAGCTTACGTGTTTCTTATGTTTAACCGTAATATTTGCAAGAATCTCTCTCGGATTCATCGGTGAAACATATCCTGCTTCCGGCTTAGCCGTTTTTGTTATGCTTATTCCCGGAGCAACTGACTTTTTGTTTACTTCGTCAGACTGCCAGATATCGACATGCGTTGCAAGCGATATTTTTAGGAGAAGAAGTTTTTTAAAGTCTTCTCCCATGAGAGCCGTAAAGCTTCCGGGTTTTTCGATACATTCAAACGCTCCGAGCTGGAGTGCCTGAATTGTTTCCTTGCTGTCCATCTTTGCAAGTGAACTGACAATTATTACCTTGAGATTTATTTTTTGATGTCTGAGTGCCGCAAGAAGTTCGAGTCCCGTCATCCTGGGAAGGTTAATATCGCACAACATCAAATCAAAATCCGTCGGTGACTTTATTATCGTATCATATGCATCGATGCCGTTTGTCAAGCATCCCGCAACAGTATACCTGCTGTCCGAGGATATTATATCAGATTCAAGCCTTCTCATGAGTGCAGAGTCATCAACAATCAATATTCTCTTTTTTTCCACTTCCGCACTCACCAGCCTTTTGCTGCCATAAAACCCTTGATTTTACTGGCCTACACGTATTTTTTCACGTTCTGCCGCAAATATATATGTTATAATCTTTTCACGTTCTTCATTCGAAATGTTAATAAACTTAATTTTATTTTCATAAACATTTGACCTGTTTGCGATATTTTTTCCGGTAACTACAACGGTTCCGATCAAATAAGGAACAAGCGACGAGATTTCTTTTGATTCGACAAATATAACAATATTTACGTCCTTTTCTAACGGGATATCGGCATATATTTTTGTACCTCCCCCGCTTATATCCACCATTGTACCGGAACGAAAATCAATATTTTCCATTTTTATCTGTTCGTTCAATATTTTTTTTCGTCCGTCCGTATTGGCAACTTTCAAATCAGCGTAAAGCTTTAGTTGTTCTTCGTTCAATAT
>CAVJHK010000083.1:0-5218 GCA_963649295.1 Lachnospiraceae bacterium
GAATTACTTATACTTTCCCAAACGGATATGAGTTTTACCGGAGATTACGTACGCGGATATGTTGCGGTTACAAGCGACGCCGTGTACGTTTTTGTGTCTTCACCCGAAAAAAATTCGGTGCATTCGTTTAAAGGCTTTTTAAACAAAAAGGATAAGGCGGAAGACGAAGAGCGCGACTGGAAATGCACAAGATATGAGTTTTCGGAAATAAAAGAAATATTTATAGAAAATCAGGTCGCGTGCGGAATGCTGATTTTCCGCCTAAATGACGATTCGGAAGAAAAAATTGCGATTTTTTCGAATCTTTACCGCAGGGAGATGCAGCAAATCATACGCGAGGCAGAGAGGGTTCTTTTGCCGCAGAGAGGTGATCAACAGGACCCGCATGGTGACTTGGGTGCCCAAAAAGGCTTTGGCGGCTTTGGCGGCCCCGGCGGTCCGGGTGGCCCGGGAGGCTTTGGCGGCCCCGGTGGTCCGAGAGGCTTTGGTGGACCCGGTGGTCCGGAATCCGATGAAAATCTTTATTGCCCCAAGTGCGGAATGATGTATCCGAACAGAGACAGAAGGGTATGCCCGAGATGTATGGACAAAAAGTCAATTTTTGTGCGTACTTTTAAATATTTTATGCCTTATAAGGTGCTTATGATATTTATGATTGTCATGTACCTTCTGGTTGCGGCACTCAATCTTGTCTGGCCTTATTTAAACGGAACTGTGCTCTATGACTACATTCTCACAAAGAATCCTGATTTTTTAAACAAAATCGGAATAAAGAACGGCAATTTTATTCTCGCTTTGTTTCTTGTGATTCTTACAATGTTTATGGCGCGCCTTACGGGAAGGGCGCTCACGATTCTTCAGGGTGTATTTACGGCACAAATTGTGTCAAGCGTTGTGCGTGATATCAAAAAAGACATATTCGGCGCAATGGGACGGCTTTCGATAAGCTTTTTCAGAAGCAGGCAGACGGGCTCTCTTATGACAAGAGTGCTTCGTGATGCCGACAGAGTGACAAGCTTTTTTATCGACGGACTGCCTTATGTTTTTATAAATTCGTTTACTTTGATCGCAACGCTTATCATGATGTTTTCGATAAACTGGAAGATGACATTGTGGTCAATGGCTTTTTTTCCGGTTGCGTTTTTTGTTTCTTTTGTCCTTCGTCCCAGGATGTGGACGGCTTTCGGACACAGGCACAGAGCAGAGAGAAGCTTGAACAGCCTTGTAAACGATAACCTTACGGGCGCGCGTGTCGTAAAGGCATTCGGCCAGGAGGATCGCGAAAAGGAACGCTTTAAGTCCGTGAATGTGAGATTAAAGGACTCTGAAATGTCGATTGTCGGTCTTGACAATCTTATCTATTTTACGTTCAGCGTTACCCAAAACGTTGCAACCATAGTAATTTGGATTTTGGGGGCATACCAAATACTTGTAAAACATGACATGGCGCTCGGTATGCTTATAACATTTGTCGGATATGCGGACAATTTGAACGGCCCCGTGAATTTTATATCAAGAATAATCAGGTGGTGGTCGGATTCGATGAATGCGGCGGAGCGTATGTTTGAGATAATCGATGCCGTTCCGGAAATAACGGAAGACAAAATGCCTGTTCCGCTAAAAAATCCGAAGGGTGAAATCGAACTCAAAGATGTCACGTTCGGCTACGAAATCAACAGGCCCGTTCTAAAAAACATTTCGCTTAAAATCCCGGCGGGCTCGATGCTTGGCATTGTGGGGCGTTCGGGAGCGGGAAAAACAACGCTTGTAAATCTTATATCCCGTCTTTACGATCCCGATATGGGAAGCATTTATTTTGACGGAATCGACATAAAACATATTTCGTTTAACGATTTGAGAAGAAATGTTGCGATGGTGTCGCAGGAAACATATATTTTTATGGGTACCGTTGAGGAAAATATAGCATATGCAAACAAGTCCGCCACACATGCGGAAATCGTGAGAGCGGCGATGCTTGCAAGTGCACATGAATTTATCCTTAAGATGCCGGACGGCTACAACACGGTAATCGGAAGCTCGGGACGTGAGCTCTCGGGCGGAGAAAGACAGAGAATTTCGATTGCGCGTGCGATTCTTGCAAATCCCAAGATTTTGATACTTGACGAAGCGACGGCATCGGTGGATACCGAGACCGAGCTTGCCATTCAAAAGGCGATAAATTATCTTGTTAAGGGACGCACGACAATTTCGATTGCTCACAGGCTTTCGACGCTTCGCGATGCCGATTTCTTGTGTGTGATCGACAACGGTGAAATTACCGAAAAGGGTACACACACGGAGCTCGCCGCTCTTCACGGAACTTATTACAAGCTTATGGAGCTTCAGACAAAAGCGCTCGCGCTCAGAGAGTGAGGATTATATGGAAGACAAAGAATTTGACCTTGCCGAAATGGAAAAAGAAACGGAAGAAATGCTTAAAATCAATGTTCTTAGCGACAAAAATGCGGTATTTACCCGCACAAAGGGCGGCTTTGTTTCGTTAAAGACAGGTGACGAAACCTACGGGCGCGTAAATGTTGTGAGAATGTTTCCGTTCACCGATCCCGATCACTTTATATCGATAAGGACAACAGGTGAACATTCAAAGGAAATCGGATTTATTGAGGACCTAAACGAGTTAAATGCCGCAACCCGCGAAATGCTTGACGAACAGCTTGAAATCCGCTATTTTACGCCGATTATCACAAAAATCATAAGCGTGAAGGACGAATACGGATATGCATATTTTGATGTCATAACGGACAGGGGCGAATGCAAATTTGCGATACGTATGGGCGGAAACGATGTTGTGCATCTTACCGAAACCAGAATACTGATCACGGATTTGGACGAAAACCGCTTTGAGATACCCGATATCACAAAGCTTACGCCGCACGAAAGAAAGAAGCTGGATTTGTTTTTGTAGGGAGAAAATATGCTGCTTAAATTTGATTTGCCGAAAAATGTTTATACGGTGCTCGGCATAAAAAGTGACGATGTGGTTTATGCCGTGCCCTATGATATCGGGGATGACGGAAAAGTAACAAAAAATGCGTTTTTGATTGTTGCAAAAAAGCAAATTTATCTTTATTGTGACGGTATATTGCAAAAGGAATATCGGCTCTCGGATTTTGATACAGTAAAAAACGAGGTGCGTATTTCATGCGGAATTTTGTATGCGATTCCGAAAGACGGAGACGAAAAGGACTCGGTACTGATTTGCCGTTACAGCGCGCGTCATCAGTCAAGATATGCCTATGTTGCGAAGGGATGCAGATATTTGCTTGAGGGGCGCACGGAAACCGTCGAAAGTCACGAAAACGAAAAAATTTGCGTGAAATGCGGCAGAGTCCTTCCGGGAACACGTGAGTGTCCGCATTGCGCAAAGAAAAAGCAGGGGCTCATTTACGATATCCTAAAAATGATGGCTCCGTATAAGCTTAAATTCATATATATATTTGTCCTTATGCTTCTTGTTTCTGGTGCGACTCTTGTTACGCCGGAAATTCAAAAACGGCTTATTGACGGCGTGCTCACCAACAAAAACGGAACCATGAAAAGCGCTTTGCTTTTCCTTCTTGTGATGCTGTTTGCAAATGTGCTTATAATTATCGTGAATTTGCTCAAAAAATATTCGTGCTCAAAGCTCGGTTCGGTTATAAGCATGGATATAAGAGGTAAGCTTCACGAAAAAATCCAAAAATTGTCGCTCTCTTTTGTGGATGACAGAAAACCGGGCGATTTGATGAATAGGATTACGCGTGACACACAGCGTATCAGTGATTTTATGGGAGATGCTTTTTGCAACCTTTTTACCGTAATCATAATTTTGACGTGCGTTATTGCATATATGTTTACGATGGACGTGCGATTAACGCTTATTTCCTTTATCTTTATGCCGATTTGCTGGGTGATTTCCGCGGGCTTCCGTCACAATGTCCACAGACGCTTTCATATGCAGTATACAAAGGATGACAAGGTAAATAGCAATCTTCGCGACGTTTTGTCGGGCATGGCCGTTGTAAAATCATACGGCAAGGAAAAGGAAGAATCGGAGCATTTTAACAAAACAGCCGAAGAATTTGCGGAAATTCAGCGCAAAAACGAAAGCTTCTGGGCTGTGTTTTTTCCGCTTTTGCAGTTCTTTATGGGACTAGGCGTATATTTTGTTACCTATTACGGCGGAAAACAGGTGCTTGGCGGTACAAAGACAATCGGTGAGCTCACGCAATTTATCACATATACGGGTTTCCTTTACAGCAACGTTGACTGGCTTACGAATCTTCCGAGACTTTATACAAACTTTGTGACAAGTGTCGAAAGAATAAGCGATGTCATGCATGAGGAGCCAAAGATTGCGGATTCATTACTTGCAATCGATCATGACATAAAGGGTGATATTGAATTTCGGGATGTTACATTCGGATACAAAACCTATGAGCCCGTACTCGAAAATATCAATCTCACGGTAAAAGCGGGTGAGATGATAGGCCTTGTGGGCGCGAGCGGAACAGGCAAATCGACGCTCATAAACCTCATAATGCACCTTTATGATGTTGATTCCGGCGAGATATTTGTTGACGGCATCAACATAAAAGATATACAATTAAAAAAGTATCATTCGCAGATAGGAGTGGTCCTTCAGGAGACTTTCCTTTTTTCGGGAACGATTTTAAACAATATCCGTTATGCAAGACCCACAGCCACCGTTACGGAGGTTATAAAGGCCGCCAAAATGGCAAATGCGCATGATTTTATATGCAAAACGCCCGACGGCTACAATACCTATGTGGGAGAAAAGGGCTACAATCTTTCGGGCGGTGAGCGGCAGCGTATTGCGATTGCGCGTGCGATTCTGAACGATCCCCGTATTCTGATACTTGACGAGGCAACGGCAAGCCTTGATACGGAGAGCGAATATCTTATCCAGACGGCATTAAACCGCCTTACGCACGGCAAGACAACGTTTGCGATAGCGCATCGTCTTTCGACCCTCAAAAATGCCGATCGCCTTGTGGTAATTGACGGACATCATATCAAAGAAGTCGGAACCCACAACGAGCTGATGGACAAAAAAGGAATATATTATAATCTTGTAATGGCACAGCTTATGATGCAAAAAACAAAAGAATAAAAAAGCTGTAATAAAAGTGCGATAAAAGGAGACCAGCTATGAAAAGTCAAGCATGAATTAGCAGAAAATTATCTTTTTTATCCG
>CAVJHK010000084.1:0-5078 GCA_963649295.1 Lachnospiraceae bacterium
GTCGATAAAATAATTGATACGGTGGCGTTTAAATTTTTCGTTTAAATAAGGGATGTCAAAGGTGCTTCCGTTATATGTTACGGGAGTTTTACGTGAATTTTTAAGAATATCCGAAAATTTTAAAAGAAGTTCTTTTTCTTCGTTAAAATCTTCGCATAAAAGCTCCGTAAGGAAACAGGTTTCTTTTTCATGTGTCATAAAACCGATAAGGTAAATATAAGACGTTCTTGCACTCAAACCGGTTGTTTCAATATCAAAAAACAACAGGTCGTCCGAAAAAACATAATTTTTTATTGTTTTTATTTCTTTCATATCGCACCTCGCAAAAAAATTTATATCACATAAACAATAAAAATTCAAATTACAAAGAGCAATATTTTAAGTCTTGCAATTCTTTTTTTGACAGATATATTAAATATTTATGAAGAGTATTTTATACTTTAAATTCGACCAAAAATTTGGTAAGATATACAAGGATTTTTTGATAAGTTATTTTCATAAAAAGGATGGCGGATAACATGTGGGAATTAAGTTTTGCCGGAATTGATTTTTTTGAATTGTTTTATTGCTTTTTCATATATTGTTTTTGCGGATGGATTTGGGAATGCTGCTATTGTTCGACGGTTGAAGGAAAACTTATAAACCGCGGATTTCTTAACGGACCTGTTATTCCCATATACGGATGTGCGGCCACAGGAATTTTTCTTGCTTTTTTTAATGACAAAATGATTGTACTTACAACCGAAAATACTTTTAAGGCTTTTTTTATGATATTCTTAATCGGCGCTGTTGTGGCATCGCTTCTTGAATACATAACAAGCTTTACGATGGAAAAATTGTTTCATGCGAAGTGGTGGGATTATTCGCATGTTCCCTTAAATATAAAGGGGAGAATTTGTCTGCCGGTGTCCGCATTCTGGGGCTTGCTTTCGATTTTCCTTGTAAAAGTACTTCACCCGATGGTTTTAAATATAATTGCTTCAATGAACCGGGAAGTATTTGAAACAATAGGTTATGTTATTATTGTAATATTCCTTGCGGATCTTGTATCAACAGTTATTGCGACAGTCAGTCTCGATCACAAGATTACTGCTATCGCAAAGATCAAGGCAGAACTTTCGGATTTTGCGGATCTTGCACGTCAGACGGAAGTTGAAAAGAAGACTTTGTTTAAAGAAAAATATGGCGAGACAAGAATCGGTGACATGATAGAACACGGAATGGACAGAATCGATGCGACCATTGCTTTTATGATGCAAGGATATGAAGAACGAAAAGACGATTTTTCGGATAAAATCGACGATAAGATTGCAAGAGTTGACAAAGTGCTTGCATCAAACAAGGTGCATATTGATATGCTTAAAGATACCGGCAAAGATAAATATGCGCTTCTTGCATCCCATATTAAACAGGGTCTGTCTAAAATCGGTGAAGGTTTTAGGGGATACAATAAATATACAGCAGGAAGATTTTCGCTTGCTTTCCCGACCATGAAATTTACGGGAATTAAGGCGGGTGTCATCGAAGAGATAAAAAAGAATGTTAATTCCGATAAGAAAAAAGATTCGGACAAATCGGAAGATAAGGATAACGGATGAATACAGCAAATGTTTGCAGATATTGCGGAAAACCCTTTGTTTCATGGAATAAAAAGACCGTATGCAAGGATTGTTCCAAAATTGAAGAAGCCGAATTTCAAAAAATTGCGGATTATCTTAAAAAATTTCCTAACAGTAATGCCATTCAGATAGCGGAGGGACTTGATATTTCGCCGCTTGACGTGGTAAGGTTTATCGATGAGGGAAGGCTTACGGTAAGTAAAGGTGACTTTAAACAGCTATAAAGAGGGAAAATAAATTGATTTCTTATATAGAAGGCAAGATTTTAAAGATTGAAGAGGATTCCGTTGTTGTTTTGACAAGCGCCGGGATCGGATTTAAAATATATGTTACGTCAAAAATATTTGGACAGGCAAGTGCAACAGGATCGGAGATTTGTTTAAATACTTATATGTCTGTTCGTGAAGACGGCATGTTTTTGTACGGATTTTTGACAGCGGCAGAACTTGACATGTTTAAAAAACTGATAACCGTAACCGGTGTGGGACCCAAGGCGGCGTTAGCAATTTTGTCAGTGCTTGATATTTCGGATATTGTTTATGCCATTTATTCGGGAGATACCAAAGCTTTTCAAGCGGCACAGGGAGTCGGCAAAAAAATGGCGGAAAAAATAATACTTTTCCTTAAAGACTCCGTCGGTCAATTTGAAATACAAGACAATGATTTTACTGCTGCCGCTGCAGAAAGCGGAAGCTTAAATAAATACGCAAACGAAATCAAAACAGATGCCATAAAAGCTTTAAGTGCACTCGGATATTCTTATGCGGACGTAATGAAAATAATCAAAACTATTGAGATAAATGACGAAACTACAACGGAAGACGTTATAAAGCAAGCATTAAAGAAGATGTAATATGCAGGAAAAAAGACTTATAACAACAGAAATTACGGAAGAAGACAAAAAAATAGAAGGGTCACTCAGACCAAAAAAATTGTCCGAATATATAGGTCAGACAAAGGCAAAAGAAAATTTGCATATTTATATGGATGCCGCAAAAAAGCGTAAAGAGACACTTGATCATGTACTCTTTTTCGGACCTCCGGGACTCGGAAAAACGACGCTTGCGGGAATTATTGCAAATGAGATGGGCGTAAATTTAAAGGTAACTGCGGGACCCGCAATCGAAAAGCCGGGTGATATGGCGGCAATTTTAAATAATTTGAGCGAGGGCGATGTCCTTTTTATTGATGAAATTCACAGGCTTAACCGCCAGGTTGAGGAACTTTTATATCCCGCAATGGAAGACTTTGTTATTGACATTGTTATAGGAAAAGGCGCGGGAGCAAAATCAATAAGACTTGATCTGCCGCACTTTACGCTTGTTGGTGCGACAACAAGAGCAGGAATGCTTACGGCACCGTTACGTGACAGGTTTGGGATAGTAAGCCGCCTTGAATATTATAGTGCAGTAGAGCTTACTGAAATAATAAAAAGAAGCGCGGATGTTTTAAAAATAAAAATAGATGAGGATGCGGCCACGGAAATCGCAAAAAGATCACGCGGAACACCGAGACTTGCAAACAGACTTTTAAAAAGAGTACGTGATTTTGCGGAAGTTAAATTTGAAAGCATGATTGATCTAAAAGCCGCAAAGAGCGCACTTGACTTTCTTGAGGTTGATGCATTTGGGCTTGACAATACGGACAGAGCGATTTTAAATGCGATGATACTTAATTTTAAATCTCGCCCCGTAGGAATTGATGCGATTGCGACAACAATCGGAGAAGATCCGGGAACGCTTGAAGAAGTTTATGAGCCTTATCTTGTGCAAAACGGATTTATTTTGAGAACGATGCGAGGAAGAATTCCGGGTGAACTTGCATACAAACATTTGGGATTAAATATGCCGGGGGAAAATTAAACATATAGAAATAAAACACGTGAAATTTGGTTTGATACGGCAAAGGTAACGGTTGGGGTGTCATATGGCTAAAAAAAGTGATGTTGAAGTGGTAATCAACGGAAGAAGATTTAATATTCAGGGTGAAGAGGGTGTCGATTATTTAAAAAGGGTAGCCGATTACCTTGAAGCAAAACAAACGGAAGTAAACAAAAAAAGCAGCAACAATATTATAAACGATTCCGAAAAAAATATTCTTATGATGATTAATCTTGCGGATGACTATATCAAATCCTGTGACAGATTTGATAAGCTGAAGGCAGCCTATGACATAAAGCAAAAAGAGGTAGATTTTTTACGGAGAGATTTGAACATCCTGAAGGAAAAAATCAAAAATCCCGATTTTGATCAGCAAAGAAAGATAATAAAATTATAACGGAAAAAATATGAATAAAGCAGAAATTCTCGCGCCTGCAGGCTCTTATGCAGCAATTTACGGTGCAATAAAAGCGGGTGCGGATGCAGTTTATGTCGGTGGCAGCAAATTTGGGGCAAGGGCATATTGTGATAACCCAAATGAAAGTGAACTTCTTTCTGCCATCGATTTTGTGCATTTAAACGGAAAAAAAATATATATGACCGTCAATACGCTTTTTAAGCAAAAAGAACTTGAAAAAGAGCTTTTTGATTTTTTGAAAGTATATTATGAACACGGAATCGATGCGGTTATTGTCCAGGATTTGGGTGTTCTTTCTTTTGTTTCAAGGAATTTTCAGGGGCTCTCTATTCATCTTAGCACACAAAATTCGATATGTACGGGAGCGGGTGCTGATTTTCTTAAAAAATATGCGTATGTAACACGCGTTGTGCCGGCAAGGGAATTGTCTCTCACAGAACTCAAACGCTTCAGAGCGGAAACAGACCTTGAAATGGAATGTTTTGTGCACGGGGCGTTATGCTATTCATATTCGGGGCAATGCTTATTTTCGAGTATGATAGGCGGAAGAAGCGGAAACAGGGGAAGATGTGCTCAGCCCTGCCGCCAAAAATATATTTTGTCGGAAGAATCAAAAAAAGTAAGGGACGGATATCTTTTAAGCCTCAAGGATATGTGTACGCTTGATTTTTTGCCGGATTTGATTGATGCGGGTATATATTCCTTTAAGATAGAAGGAAGAATGAAGCGTCCCGAATATTCGGCGGGAGTTACGGCTGCTTATTCCTATATTGCACGTCTTTATGAAAATATAGGCCGTGACGGATTTGAAAAATATATAAAAGAAAATCCGACGGAGCTTCCCGAAAAAATAAAAGAGGTTTCGGAACTTTTTAATCGCGGCGGCTTTTCAAAAGGATATTATTTTTGTTACCACGGAAAAGACATGATGAGTGATAAACGCCCGAATCACGAGGGGATTTTGGCGGGAAACGTTAAAAATATTTACGGCAGAAGCGCGATAATAAATATAACCGAAAAAATAAATAAAGGCGACATTCTTGAAATAAGAAACAATGATACTTTTGAATTTACAATCGGTGCGGAAGGCTTAAAAGCTTTTAATGAAAGCCGTGATTCTTTGTATGAAATATGTATTCCCGCAAATTTCAGATGTAAAGC
>CAVJHK010000085.1:0-4579 GCA_963649295.1 Lachnospiraceae bacterium
AGCATCTGCCTTACAAGCAGAGGGTCATAGGTTCGAGCCCTATAGGTCCCATTTACAACCGAGCAGGTTGTTATGGCTGGATAGCTCAGTTGGCTAGAGCACGCGGTTCATACCCGCGGTGTCGAGGGTTCGAATCCCCCTGCAGCCATTAAAAAACGGAAGAATTTATTCTTCCGTTTTTTTGTATTCCTTCTTCATAAAATTCACATAAAAGACTGTCCCCACAATGCTTGTGATTGTTTCCGTAACGGGAAATGTCATCCAGAAAAAATCAAGTCCCGCTCTCGAAAACAAAAATCCCAGCGGCACAAAAAGCACCACCGTGCGAAGAACGGTAAGCGCCATGCTCTTTATTCCCGAGCCCGTGGCCTGAAAAAATACGGGATAAATAAGCGATGTCACAAGCGGAATAAAGCTTACTCCCACATAATGAAATCCGTTTATGCCGATTTTTACCACAAGCTCGTCCGTAGTAAACACTCTCAGCATCTCCGCCGGTATAAACAAAAAGCACAATGCCCCAAGTCCCATAAAGATCCAACCGAACAATATTGAGTCACGCATCGTCTGTCTGCATCTTGCTATGCTTCCGGCCGCATAATTATAACTTATGACAGGGACAATGCAGGTTTGCATCGCTCCGAGCGGAATAAAAAAGAATGTCTGCCACTTATAATAAAGCCCGAGCGCCGTTACCGCCTGATCCGAAAACGTTGCAAGTATCAGATTGAGTCCCAAAATATAAAAAGTATACGCAGACTGCATAAGCATGTTCGGAGCACCGCGGCCGAATATCCTTTTTATATAAGGAAACTTTATTTTTTCTATGGTAAAGTGCCTGAAGCCTTTTTTCATAACGACAACCGCCGCCATTATCTGTCCGAGCACGGTTGCAATCGCCGCTCCCTTAATTCCCATTTCCGGCAGTCCGAACATTCCGAAAATAAGAACGGGATCAAAAATTATATTTGTTATCGCACCGATTATTTGAGCAATCATCGGTGTTTTCATATCACCATAGGATTGCAGTATTTTTGTCCAAATGCTTTCAAAAAAAAGTCCGAAGCTGAAAACGCATACAATTCTGCCGTATGCGATGACGTCGCTCGCCACACTCTCCGATTCCGTTGAAGCTTTCGCATATAACGGCATAATAACATAGCTTGCAATTGCAAAGCATATCCACAAAATAAACGCAAGCGGTGTTCCGACACATGCGTATTCTTCCGCTTTGTCACGTTTACCAAGTCCCAGTTCCGCCGCCATAATCGTATTTATTCCGACGCCCGTTCCAACGGCAATCGCAATCATAAGGAGCTGCATGGGATAAATAATCGAGAGCGCCGTAAGCCCCGTGTCAGAATAACGTCCCACAAAAAAACTGTCAACTATATTATAAAGTGCCTGTATAAGCTGAGCCAGCATTACAGGCGGCGCAAGCTTCAAAAGCACCTTTCCGATTTTGGCGGTCCCGAAAAAATCTGTCTGTTCCATAAAAATTACCCCTTTTTCCGTGGATATTTTATCCGCTTACAAAAAAAAGGCAATAGTTTTTTTATAAAAAATCAAGAGCACATAGCGTTGCTTTTATATGAGCAAGTAGCGAAGCAGATTCATAGTATCATTATCATAAAATTTTTATTGCAGGTATACGTCTGTAGTGGTACAATGTATTCATACTTCTATAGAAGTATAGGAGGTCTTTGGGTATGAGCAAAATAATTTTATATCACGGTTCACCAAATATTTTGGAGCATCCTCTTTTCGGAAAAGGTAAAAAATACAATGACTACGGTCAAGGCTTTTATTGCACAAAGCATCTCGAACTTGCCAAGGAATGGGCATGCAGCGAAAGCACAGACGGATATGCCAACCGATATGAAATAGAAACAACCAATTTAAGTATCTTAGATCTTTCGTCCGATTATTATACGATTCTCAACTGGCTGGCAATTTTGCTTGAAAATCGCCAAGTGAGATTGTCATCGCCGATCGAAAAGAGAGGCAGAGAATATTTATTACAAAACTTTCTGCCGGACTATAAACAATACGATGTCATTATAGGTTATCGTGCGGACGATTCTTATTTTTCTTTTGCAAGGTCGTTTGTCGGCAACGGAATCTCACTTAAACATCTTTCCTGCGCCATGAAACTCGGAGAATTGGGCGAACAATTTGTCTTAAAATCCAAAAAATCATTTGATGCCCTTCATTTTTTGGATTATATCGTTGCAGATAATTCCACATACTATGCAAAACGCAAGGTACGCGATGAAGAGGCACGGAATGCATTTCAAAAAGAGCTTGAAAAATATGATGTAACCGGCATCTACATGCGTGACATTATTCGAGAGGAGATGAAACAAAACGATGTACGCCTACGATGAAACTTATCTCGACGACGCAATGAAAAATTTGGGAGAAGCCTTTGATTATGCGGTAAATGCATGCCGCTTCAGCGCAGATGAGTTTTTATGCCTTTTTATTTCTTCCGAATTATCCGACGGTTTTGAACACGGAAATCCCAAACTTATTTCCGGTCTCTCCGGCACGGAACTCGTTATGGAAACGCTCACCAAAGCCGGGCTTAAAATTTCCTTTCCGGAGCCCCGGACAGAATATAATTGTTCTCCGGAATACTGGTGTGGTTGGATTTTGGCATATTACGAACAAAAAACAGGCAGATCCTTCCGCAATATCCACAAAAGCATTTCCATGCAGGAAATACTGAAACTCTATCCTATTCTTCACGAGGCTTCGGAAGATAAATTTGTCGATACGATAAACAATATAATTTCACGCAACAATATGCCTTCAAAGCTGCAGCAGCAGCGAAAAAAGTGCGGCTACTCCCAACGTGAGCTTGCAAAAAAGTCTCATGTCAATCTGCGCACTTTGCAGCAATACGAATTAAAAACAAAAGACATCAAAAAAGCCTCCGTTCAAACAGTCATGGCACTTGCAAATGTTCTTGGCTGCCGGATAGAAGAAATAATTGAATACCGGATCCCATAGCTGTTTCCTCACTCTCAATTTTCAAATTATGCAAGAACCGCTTGCACAATTTATGTAAGTGTCAAATCATGCACCACTATCTAAATTAAAGCCACTTTTCAGTGGCTTTAATTTTGACAACCACCCGGTAATTCAGGTGACCAAGGCATAAATTTGTCATCTGTAAGGGCTTGATTTCTGTTTGTTGCACCTTTGGATGTTCTTCTGCCGAAAGTTCTTTTATGTTTCCTTCGGCTTTATATATCTCAATCAGAGATAATCCCTTCGTCATCTCTGCCTGAGATACACGCTCCGCGAGGATTGCAGAACCGCTGATAAGATTCTTAAAAAGATATAACGATCCCTTTGTGATCAGACAATATCTTCATTTGATTCCATTCGGTAATTTCAACTTTACCGTTTCCAACAAAACCTTCTGTCAATGCAATATGGTCAACACAATCCGGTTGCTCCTTTGTCATAATTGAGATATTGCAAGCTTTTAACCCGTTCAGAATGGCATTCCTGCCGGCGCCGGTAAAATAATAATTATCAGAAAAACTGCAATTATAATCTCCGCAAAAGCATACGGCAGTGTCAAGCTTTGATATGCGGAGAAGATCATCCATTTGCCGTTCTAAATCCGACATGAAAGAAGAATGCCGATTTCCATATACGCCTATAATTGTGCCATACATAATAAGATTGCCTTTTTCTGTTTCCAATTCTACGCAGATCGCTGTATTTGCGTCATATGTTGAATGCCGGCGACAGCAAGAGTAATTAGTATAAATGGAAACTCGATTCTCTGTCGGCGCGTAAATATCAGGCTGTAAGTCCGCCATTTTGGATGTCTCATAACAGAATCTGTACTTCGGATGCAGACATTGATCTGTCTCTGTAAGAACAAAAATATCTGCATCCACTTCATCAATCGAACGCTTTATCTCCGCAATAGACTTTTTATGTTTAAGTCGTTCTACATTCCATGTCGCGATTCTCACGCCTTACGACCTCCAATCTGATGGTTTCCTTCCGTGCCGTTGCGTCCTTAATATAAACATTTTTAAATAACTCAACTAAATAAGCATTTCATGATATAACCTTTCATATAATACATATGGAGGAGAAAATCATTGGCAAAAAAGCAACCGCAATAGCATTAACACCGGAGGAGCGAGAATATCTCAAAACACAAACTCGATTACATATTACACAAAGAAGGACTGTCAAAACGAATATTGTATTATCTTTTTTATTATCTTTTTTATTATCTTTTTTATTATCTTTTTGGGATCCATTTTTTGCCTCTTGTTTCCAGACTTTGCTTATTGAATAATTATGAATATACGTCTGCAAAAGTATACGCCAAGTACCTTTCTTCAAAAAGCCGTTTACTTTCTATTCTTTCCACTGAGTTTCTTTTGCTATATCGGTAACAAGTCTCCCGTTAAATGTAAAAAATGACGGTCCCTGCAGATTTTTATATCCCTTGAACATTTTTGCCACAGCCGTAAGTGACGTAATCTCGTTGTTATATTCAACCTTTCTTTCATCACACACTATAACCCTGACACTCGGATCC
>CAVJHK010000086.1:0-4345 GCA_963649295.1 Lachnospiraceae bacterium
ATCGAATATAACCGGCAGCGTCACGGTGGAAGTATCGCTTGTATTCCCCTTCTTCTTTATTTGTATGTGGATCTTTTTTAAATTCTTCATTATGCTTTTTTTTGAAATCAACATAATAAACGGAATGCAGAATGCCGTAAACGAAATTTCAAATATCGGATATATTTACAGGACGGAAAAAGGAAAGGATACAGACAATTTAACTTACTGCATGCTTCCGTTTGTTTATGGCAGCCTTGCGGAAGTATATGAATATTCGGGGGGAAAGGTTTATGTTGAGATCAAAAAAACTGACGACGGCGAATTTGAGATTAGTGTTAAAAGTAATTTTGAGATAGACGCGCCTTTTCTTGACAGGATATCGATTCCCATAAAAAATTCTTATTTAATAAGCGGAAACGTGGGCACTTGGGACGAAAATGTGTTTGCGGCAAAAAAGGATACGTCTGATAAGGATTTGGGTGCGGACACGGATAAAACAAAAAATGACGGTGACGGGAAAAATGACGACAAGGAAAACAGAGACGGGGAAAACGGAGACGACAATAAAAGTGATAACGATTCCGGTTTTTCTGACGAAAATACCGATACCGGCGAGATTTATTATGTGACCGAAACGGCAACTGTTTATCACAAAAGCCTTGCGTGCAGATATTTGAATGCAAAATATGAAGCGGTTTCAGAATCCGAAATTACCGATAAAAGAAACAAGGAAGGAAAAAAATATTACAGGTGCACCCTGTGCGACAACCAAAAATCCACCGGGATCGTGTTTATAACGGAGTCGGGCGAAAAATATCATTATTCGGCATTATGCACGGCGCTCAAAAGAAATTATTATTCTGTTACCAAAGACGAAATAAAAGGCAAGAAAGCGTGCTCGGTATGCGGGAAATGAGCATGGGAAGGAATATGGGTAAAGGTATATGTGAAATGACATAAGTAAAACTTGAATGGAAAACGACATACGCAAAACGACGCACGGAAAATGATATACGGAAAATGACATAAGTAAAACGTGAACGGAAAATGACATAAGCAAAACGACGTACGGAAAATGACATAAGCAAAACGACGTACGGAAAATGATATACATAAAAATGTATATGTGAAAGAATATGGTTCAGCCTGTAACAGGTAAACAGGTATGATGTAAGAGGGGATTTATATATGGACAGCTTGAAAATATTAAAAATAATTCGGATTTTGTTAAATATCGGTGCGCTTGTATTTTTTTCTGCGGAAGACATAAGAAAAAAGACGGTTTCCGCAAGGGCGGCAGCGGTGCTTGCGGCTGCAAATATTGTATTTTCGCTGATTTTTAAAATTGCGGTGCCTGATATTTTGCTTTCTGTTGTTCCGGGGGTCATATTTATTTTGATATCTATTGTTACACGCGGAAAAATCGGGCTCGGTGACGGCATTGTTTTGACTGCTGCGGGAATCGGACAAGGAATTACAGAAATGTTTTTTACGGAGCTTATTGCGCTCATGATAAGTGCGATTTTTGGAATTATACTTATTCTTACAAAAAAAGCTTCGCCAAAAACCGCCCTGCCGTTTATCCCCTTTATTCTTGCGGGATTTTTGATCTGTGTGGGGACGGGGGTGATTATGCCATGAAGGGGGAAAGAGGCAATCCGTGTAAGAAATTTAAAGCTTTTGGGAAATGTAATTTATGTAAGAAACTTAAACTTAATCCTTATATAAAATTTAAAACAGGCATAAAGCAAAATTTAAGTGCGTCATATACGGTAAGTGCGTCATATACGGTTGAAACAACCTTAATAATGATTATTGTGATACTCACCCTTGTTTATATTGTTACAACGGCGCTTGTTTTTTTTGAAATGGCGGCGGAATATGCGGCAAATACAAGCGTAATCCGCAATACTGCGGATAATATCGAAAGCAGAATGCGCCTGATACGAATTGTTATGCGCGCGTTTACGCCCAAATATTAAAGAAAGGATATCGCCCTAATGGAAGAACGGCCAAATTTAAAATATGTAAGGGACAGACTTGAAACCTATATCGAAGCAGACTTAGAACTTGCTCCGGACTATGTTTTCAAAATGCTCGAAAACAATGTGACAGAAAATTTTCTCCCCGCAAAGAAAACAGTTCGTGCGGACAGGAATGTATGGAGGGTCAAGGTGTCCGGCGAAAAATCGCTTGACATTGTATTCAAGGCTTTGCCGATAAAATACGCAGGGGTTTCGGTTATTTTGACGGGCTTTGTCAATGCTTTTATTGAGGCGGATGAATTGATGCTTCCGCTTGGTGGAATTTTGACGGATCCAAAATATATTTTTGTGAATATTTCGGATTATAAAACGCGTTTTATTTATATCCCCGGTGAGGATAAAGACATAAAGAGCCGGATGGAGGGGTTGTTTGAATATCTTCTCAATCGTGTTGATTATGATGACATGCGTGCGGTAAATCTTTTGTATGACTGCTATACGCTTTCGATGAAGGACGGACAGGGAGTGGAGGCAATTATAAAACGGCTGGATTCGGAAAAAGACAAGCTGTGCGAAGATGAAGAAGGTGCAGATGAGAGCGACTTTGAAAATGTGAGCAAAAGCGGATACGAAGAGAAAAAAGGCGCCGAAAACGGGCGCGAAAACAGATATGAAGAGGAAAATGGCTTTGTACGCAGGAGCAAACTCGTCCGCGCAGCAGAAAAAAAATCAGATGCCGAAAACAAAAAAGTACGCAAAGACGAATATTGTTCGGAAAAGAATGATGACATGCTTGTGAGATTCTCTGATTTGTCCGATGATTATGATTTTGATTTGAAAGAGGATATAAAGCCCGATGTTGAGACAAAAATAAAGGAATGGTTTTTTGGCCGGTTCAACGCAAGCAAAAAGAAGCAGGATTTGAAAAAACATAGTGGTGTCGGGGAAAAGGAGAAAAATAAGGAGACGCAATACTGTGATTTTTACGAAACAGGGGAAAACAAGGAGATACAATATCGTGAGTCGCACCAAAACGATACTCATACAAAAATGAAAGCGGATGCCGTTTTGTATGACATGTCGGGTTTTGAGCAGGATTCTTCGGAAACGGTGCTGCTTTATAACAGGGCATGCGGCAAAACTCCGTCCCTTACGGACAAAAATAAGAATACCGTAAAAATAATAAAAACACCTTTTTTGATCGGAAGCCTTATGTACCATACGGATTTTACGATAAAAGACATGACGGTGAGCAGGCTCCACGCAGAAATTGACAGCGACGAAAAAGGAATTATGATCACTGACTTAAATTCAACAAACGGAACGTATTTAAACGGAGAATTGCTTGTTCCGAAAGAAAAGTACCTTTTGAATGAAGGTGATACTGTTGTCTTTGGGCAGGTGTCTTATGTTTTCGGCGTCGGAACATAAAAATTTATTTGCCCCGTAAAAAGGAGTCGTATATAATGATTGATGCTTGAATCATTGAAATATGCTGAGAAGAAAATTAAATCCGCAGGTATTAATCCGGACTCGTTTTTGGAGGCTTTTTAATATGGAAGATCGCGATATCTTAAAATTTGAAAATTCGGAAAAATCCGGCACAGAGCAAAGTCCCGGTCAGAGCTTCGCCCAAAGTTCCGGTACAGAGCAAAGTTCCGGTACAGAGCAAAGTTCCGGTCAGAGCTTCGTCCAAAAATCCGGCACAGAGCAAAGTTCCGGTCAGAGCTTCGCCCAAAATTCCGGTCAAAATTTCGCAGCACCGCCGCACGACGACGACAGAGATTTTGTCAAAGAAATACTTGATATCATTTATTCGGACAAAAGCGACGAGGAAATAAGGACAGAGCTTGACGAATACCACGAAAACGACATTGCGACGGCTTTTACCGAGCTTTCCCCGAGCGAGCGTGTGAAGATGTATCGTATTCTCGGAACGGAAAAGGTGTCGGAGATTTTTGCCTATATCGATGATTTTTCGCTTTATGTGGACGAGCTGGGATACGAAAACGCCGCAGATGTCATCGAAAACATGGATTCAGACGATGCCGTGGATGTTTTGCGGGAAATTGACGACGACGAAACCAGGGAACAGATTATGTCCCTTATGGAGCCCGAAGCCGCAGAAGACATAAAGCTTATCGGCTCCTATGACGATGACCTGATAGGAAGTATGATGACCACCAATTATATTTCCGTATCCAAAAATTCCACCATAAAGCAGGCTATGCGCGAGCTTGTGACGCAGGCAGGCGAAAATGACAACATAAATACAATTTATGTTTATGATGAAGACAATAAGTATTACGGTGCAATCGACCTGCGTGATCTCATAATCGCACGCAAGGATGATTCGCTTGAAAGTGTAATAAGTACAG
>CAVJHK010000087.1:0-4154 GCA_963649295.1 Lachnospiraceae bacterium
CGGATAAAAAAGATAATTTTCTGCTAATTCATGCTTGACTTTTCATAGCTGGTCTCCTTGAGTAAAGCATATCAAAATATCAAAGTGCCAAAAATTCTTCCTCGGTAATTATTTTGACACCTAGTTCCTTGGCAGTTTTGTTTTTTGTTGAATTTGACATTATATCGTTATTTATTAAATATGTAACACTTCGGCTTACGGCAGAAAGCACCTTGCCGCCCCGGTCTTCAATGTAAATTTTTAATTCGTTTCTGTTTTTAAATTTATTGACGCTTCCGGTTATAACAAACGACTCACCTTCAAATTTTTTGGTGTCATGTGCGTCACTCTTATCGGAAGATTCAAATGTAACGATTTTTAGGAGCTCCATAACCGTTTTTTTTGTATCTTCGCGCGAGAAAAATTTAGTATAATCTTCTGCAATCACGTCGCCTATTCCGTTAATTATAAGAAGCTCGTCCCGTGTCGAATTCATCGCTTTTTCAAAATCTCCGTCAAAATGCTTGCAAATAAGCTTTGCGGTCGAACTTCCCACACCCGGAATTCCGAGCGACGTAAGTACACGCACGGGCGTTGTAGTTCTTGCCTTTTCTGCGGCAAAAAGAGCATTTTCGTATGATTTTTCTCCGAAGCCTTCCATATTTACGATTTTATCTTTATGTTCTGAAAGCTTGAAAAAGTCCGTAAAGTCCTTTAAAATACCCGCATTTATCCACTTTTCTATCGTATTTTCGGATATTCCGTCTATGTTCATCGCATCACGGCTTACAAAGAGTGAAAAACCCTTAACACGCTTTGCCGTACAATCGGAATTTGGACAAATAAGCACTCTTACACCGTCCATGTCGCGAATTTCCGTTTTGCTTCCGCAAACAGGGCAGATATCAGGCACCTTAAATGTATCACTCATCGTAATATTCCGTAAAATTTGCGGAATGATCATATTTGCCTTATATACGAGAACCGTGTCACGCGTCCCAAGCTTTAAGCTTTCCATAATCGAAACGTTGTGGATGCTCGCGCGTCTTACGCTTGTGCCCTCGATTTCAACGGGTTCAAAAACAGCCACGGGATTTATGAGTCCCGTGCGTGATGCGCTCCATTCAATGTCAAGCATTTTTGTTTCGACTGTTTCGTCCTTCCACTTAAAGGCTATCGAATCACGCGGGAATTTTGCCGTTCTCCCGAGGCTCTTTGAATATTCGAGGTCATCAAAAGAAAGAACAAGTCCGTCCGACGGAAAATCGTTTTTTGAAACATTTTCCTTAAAATAATCAAACACGTCATAAAAATTTTCGTATGTCACAAGACGCTCTTCAACACACGTAAATCCCAAATTTTTGAGCCATTTAAAGCCTTCATGACGGTTTTTAAAATTCATGTCGGGATTTGTGCTTATAAGTCCGAATACGTAAAGAAGCACATTTCTCTTTGCCGTAATTTCATTGTTTAATTGGCGAACGCTCCCACTGCACAGGTTTCTCGGATTTTTGTATTTTAAATCCGCATCGGGAATTTCAGAATTTATGCGTTCAAATTCCGAATAAGTAATTATCGCTTCTCCTCTTATCACAAGCTCGCCCGTGTAAGGAATTTTAAGCGGAATGTTTTTGTAAACGCGCGCGTTGTTTGTGATTATTTCACCGATTTCTCCGTTTCCACGGGTAACACATTTTGTAAGTTCTCCGTTTTGATACGTAAGAACATTTGTGAGTCCGTCCATTTTCCACGAAAGAAGCCCCTGCTTGTCACCAAGGAAATTACGAAGCACTTCCGGATCCTTTGTCTTATCAAGAGACAGCATCGGCTCAATATGTCTTTCCTTTGGCAGGTCGGACAGCACTTCATATCCGACGTTCACCGTAGGGCTCACGCTCATCACATATCCAGTCTCGTTTTCGAGATTTTTCAGTTCATCATAAAGCGCGTCATATTCATAATTTGACATCATTTCCGTGTCAAGCTGTTCATACGAATATCTTGCAAGATTCAATTTTTCGACAAGTTCTTCTATTCTTGCCTTTTTATCCATTATTTTACATCCTTTGCCGCAAGACCCGTCGAATTTTTGAGTGTCTGCTTTAATTTTTCTCTTTCCGTGACCGTCAAATGCCTGTATTCACCCACTTTAAGCCCGTTAAGCGTAATATGCATGATTCTTGTTCTTTTTAGGCTCACAACCCTGTAATCAAAATATTCGCACATACGTCTTATTTGACGGTTGAGCCCCTGTGTCAAAATGATTTTAAATGAATTTTTAGATATAGGCTCAATACGACACGGCTTTGTAACGGTATCGAGTATCGGAACTCCTTTTGACATTCTTCTGATAAATTCGGGAGTTACGGGCTTATTTACGGTAACCTCATATTCCTTTTCGTGATTGTTGCCTGCTCTCAAAATTTTATTTACGATATCTCCGTCATTTGTGAGAAGAAGAAGTCCTTCCGAATCCTTATCAAGTCTCCCTATCGGATAAATACGCTTGGGATATTTTATATAATCGATTACGTTGTCGGGTTCACGCGTTGTATCCGTTGTACAGACGATTCCAACAGGCTTATAAAAAGCAATAAGAACCTGATTTTCGTCACGTTTTATTTCTTTACCCGATACCGAAACTTTTTGTCCCACATAAACACGTGTGCCGTTTTCCGCCGTTTTTCCGTCCACCGCCACCTGTCCTCTTTCGACGAGCACATCAGCTTCTCTCCTCGAGCATATTCCCGCTTCGCTTAAATATTTGTTTATACGTATGCCATTATCTGCCGGCACTTCAAATTTTTTGTTCTTCATAAATTTTTATTATACAGCATATAATCCGCTTATTTCAAGTAAAATCCCAAGAACTCTTGAAAATAAATTGTTTATGATATATAATCAATTTGTTTGTCACTGTAGCTCAGCCGGACAGAGTGTTCGCCTCCGAAGTGAAAGGTCGTCGGTTCGAATCCGATCAGTGACATTTTTTTCATTGAAACAGCAAATGTTTTTTGTTAATGCAGCAAACTCTTTTATAAGCCGGTCAAAACAATATTTTTGAATTTTGCTTTAGAAGCCGAAAGGAGCTTTTATGAACAACGTTTCCGTGATTTTGTTTTCTTTATTCTGGATAATCGGTTTCGTTCACCTGTATTCTATTTATTTTAGGCACATATTTTTAAGAAAAATCACCAAGTGCCTTATCCTGCCACTTCTCATTGCTTTTTATATTACAGAATATCGTACGAACGGATTAAGCCCCGATCTCTACATAATTGCGGCATTTTTCTTTTCGTTTGCGGGTGATGTTCTCCTCCTCATGAAAAAAGCCGAGTGCTTTTCGATAGGCGGCATTTCCTTTGTATTGTCCCACATTTGCTTTATAAGCTCATTTGCAAAAAACATAATATTTACTCCCGGCACTATAGTAACCGGTGTCATTTTGTTCCTTATATATTTTTCGATAATCAATATTGTCAGAAACAACATAAACGATTTTATCCCGAAGTCGTTAAAACTCCCGATGGTAGGCTACTTATCCGCAAATGCCGTGATGAACATATTTGCGCTGATGCAGCTACTCACTGTCCCTTCCGTCGCAACGGTTTATATTTATATCGGTGCGCTTTTGTTCTTCTATTCCGACTCCGTTTTGTTTGACGTTCATTTCCACAAATGCACTTTTACGTTAAAACGCCACGTTATCGAAATGTTTGCTTATATTCTCGCCGAATGCCTGATATGCTACGGAGCCGTATTAATCGGAACAATATAACAAAAAAGCTGCAATCTTCAAATTGCAGCTTTTTTTTAACGGAAGCGGCGGGATTCAAACCCACGAGCCCCTTCGGGCTACATGTTTTCGAGTTCCGTTTTCAAAAAAACTTTGCAACAAAATGCAGCTATCACCGAAAGTTCGTTGTAAAAAGTGTAATACTCTCTCAAAAACTCGTTGATATTTTTGTAATATCGGAGTCTGCCATTTCAAACAGACTTAAAGAGCAAACAAGCTCTGTCACCTGCAGCCGAGCCTGTCATTCAACGAAAAAAGTGAATATTCACCGAAAATTCGCTGTAAAAGATTGACAAAGTGAATCCTTCGCGTATAATATAACTTTAATGTTATAGGGGGTATTTACATGAATTTCGAAACCGAAAACATTGAATTTAAA
>CAVJHK010000088.1:0-4136 GCA_963649295.1 Lachnospiraceae bacterium
ACTCCGAGTTAAAACTCGGAGTTTTTTTATTATCCTGCAGAAGATGGGACTTGAACCCACACTCACTTGCGTGAACATGAACCTGAATCATGCGCGTATGCCAATTCCGCCACTTCTGCGTGCACTCGTAACGTCGATTTTATCATTGAGACACAGAGTTGTCAATCTAAATATTTTTATATCAAACTAAAACAAATCTCCGAATAATCCGATATATATAATGGATAATAGGAAAGGTCGGCCGCATATATGTGGTCGTGCGTGAAAAATTAATGAACAGACGAATTATTATTCTTTTGACTATAATGATTATGGCGGGAATGACGGCGGGACTCGGCTTTCTCGGACAAAATAAAAGGGGAAATACGGATTTGTATCAAATGACATATATTTCCGGGACGCCGACACCGATTCCGCTTTCGGTTGTTGACAACGAAAAAGCCGAGTGGACTCTTTATGATGCCGGTCTTATGGGGGCAGAGATAAAAAGTATGGCGGCAACACGTACTCCGACTCCCACACCGACCGAGATACCGACGGTTGAATCTATAAGCGCAACGTACAAGGGAGGCGAGGTTGTAGTCGGAGATGAAGTGGACAAACAGGATATAGTTGTGACGGCAAAGCTTTATAACGGCTCAAAATACTTTACCGAAAAGGTTTATAATTTTGAAATATATGATCCTTATATATATGAGGTCGGTGACAACGAAATAGTAATTTCCTATGAGGGGGCGGAAACGACGATAAAGGTTGTCGGCCGTGAGCAATTGGAAATTGTGAGTATTACCGCAAAATACAAAGGGAGTTCGGTTATTGTATCAAATAAGATAAATAAGAGCGACGTCGAAGTCTATGTCAATTATAACTGGACCGACAGAAAACCGGATAAAATCACAAATTTTACGCTTGAACCGGAGACTGTGGAATATGTTGGGCGAAATGAAATAAACGTTTATTATGGAGAACTTGAGCCCGTACAGATATATGTTACAGGAACAGCCAAAACAATTACGGCCGTCAGTGTAAATTATATCGGAGAAGCTGTTTACGTGGGAGAATATGTTGAAGAAAAAGACATAGAGGTGCTTGTAACATACAATGACGGTTCGGAGGATACGGTTGAGGATTTTAAGATGACGGGCGGTCTTATAAATTCGGTCGGGACGAATTATGTTGTTGTGACATACAAAGGATTCGTAAACAAAATTTCCGTTACGGGCGTCGAAAAAGATACAACTCTTCGGGATATATTCGGTTCTTACAAATATTCTTCGGACGCGTCAAGTGTTGTCAGGCTTCTTATAAGCAGAAACAAGCGTGCGGAAAGCATAGATGTCTCTTATGTAAACTGGGAAGAAATCGATAATTGTGTGAACAGAGTTTTTAATACCGGGAATTATTTGGGATTTGAAGTGACATATACGGATCCCGAGGCTATTTTGGAATTTCCGCTTTATTGCTGCGTTACGCGCCCGGATGACTTTCCGGTCGAAAACTTCGGAATTTATTATTCTCCGAACAAAAAAACAATTATGGCTCGTGCCGTTGGGGAATTTATCGACCAAGACGAAAAACAATATGTTTTTATCATGGAGGAACCCGGAACTTATATAATGGTTGACGAAATTGACGGAAAGCTTGTAAGTTCGATTAATGTTGAAGAAACGGAGCTTACGCTAAAAATAAACAGGAATTATTCTTTGAATCCGATTGTTCTTCCCGCAACGGCGTCAAATTGTGAGATTGTATATTATTCGTCCGATGAGTCTGTGGCAACGGTTTCGGATAAAGGAAAGATAAAGACGATTGCGCCCGGTGAATGTGATATTTATATAGAGGCACAGGACGGAAGCGGTGTTCAGGAAATAGTCCATATTACGGTTAAGGCAAAATAAAAATATTCACAGTTTGCGGATTTTGTGTTAAACTGTGAATAGGTATATTTTGTTTTTTGAGAAGGTTAGGGAGGTTGTTATGGACAAAATTATTACGATAAGCAGACAGTACGGCAGCGGCGGACGTGAGATCGGTGCAAAGATAGCCGAAAAATTCGGAATTCCTTTTTATGACAACGAGCTTATAACACGTGCGGCAAAGGAGAGCGGATATTCGGAGGCGGCATTTGCAAATGCCGAAACAAAGGCTACAAACAGCTTTCTTTATTCTATAGCCATGGGAATGAGCGCATACGGAAATCAGGAAGGCGGCTTTGGACATTTGTCTCTTGATGACAGAATTTATCTTGCGCAATCGGATGTCATCAAAAAAGTTGCCGATGAAGGCCCGTGCGTTATTGTCGGAAGATGCGCCGATTATATTTTGAAGGACAGAGACGATGTTGTGCATCTTTTTATATATGCCGATATGGATTTCAGAAAGCAAAGGGCGATACGCATTGACGGCGTTGAGCCGGACAAGGTTGATGATGTCATAATTAAAAAAGACAAGCGCCGCGCAAATTATTACAATTATCATTCGGGTGAAAAGTGGGGCAAGGCTACAAATTACCATATGTCAATAAATTCAAGCTTTGTTGGAATCGATAATACGGTTGACTGCCTTGTAAATTTTTTAAGCAAGCTTTGATATGTCGATACAGGGGCAGCATTAATGCAAGGATGCTTTTGATTTGTCTGTTATAAGAAGCTAAAAACGACTTCAGATAAATTTATTTTCGGTAAAAAAGGACGGAGTTTTAATCGGTAAAGTTCACATGGAGGTGAGTTATGCCGCTTCTCAGCATATACAACAATTTAATACACGGATATGTCGGGAAGCGTCAGACAAGGTTTGATTCGCACAAGCTTTCGGAATTACGTGCGCTTTATATACGTCTTCGCGATAAAAATTCCGAGCAGCCTCTTTATAAAATCGAATTTAGCGATGAAATAAAGGAATTTGCCATAAAATTAAAGGAAAAGACGATGGATATTGCGGCATCGGTGAAGGAGCTGGGGGCCAATGATTCAACAAGCGTCTTTGAACGGACTTCGATTGTGTCCGATGACCCGGAAAGTGTATCGGTTGACGTGCTTGACGGATCCGATATTACGAATTTTGATGAAATGAAAGTGACAGTAAAAAGCCTTTCGGAACCGCAAATAAACGAAGGAAGATTTGTTCCCGAAACCGAGGAAGCTTTGCCTGCCGGTCAATATACATTTACGGCAAATATAAATGACAATGTTTATTCGTTTCGATTTAATGTATCCGGAAACGATTCGAATTATGACTTGCAACGGAAGCTTTCGGACTTTATAAATAAGACCAATGTCGGACTTAAAGCAAATTTGCGATATAATAATGAAGAGGGCTCTTCGGCAATTTATCTTGAAGCCCTAAAACACAAGGATTCGTATGAATTTTGTGATACAAAATATCCGGATGATACGGATATGGGAATCGTAGATTTCTTCGGATTAAATAATATAAAAAATAATTCAAGTGTTACGAATGTTGTGATTGACGACAATATTTATACTTTTGAAGAAAGAGACTTTACGGATGCGTCGGGAATTCATTTGTCATTCAAAAAAGTAACGGATAAACCCGTGACAATTCGCAAGGTATGCGATGACAAAAAGGTATATGATAAAATTTCAGAGTTCGTGCAAAATTATAACAACCTGTATAATGATGTAAAAGCTGAATCGGTTAAAAGAAACGCAGCCAAAAAATTGATGTATGGGCTAAACGGATTTGTTTCAAAGTTTGACAATATATTAAAAGAAAACGGAATCGAGATTTCGGGTGACGGACTTAAAATAAATCGTGATTCGCTTTGTGATGCCGTAAAAAACGGAACGCTTAAAAAACTCTTTTCGACTGATTCGAGCTTTGCGATAGGATTTATGGATAAGCTTACCGATATGACTCTTGATCCGATGGAATATGTTGATAAGACAATTATAATATATCCCAATACAAAAAATCATATGGCTTATAATCCTTATATTACATCGATTTACAGCGGAATGATGTATAACAATTATTGCTAAATGCATAAAGAATTATGGGTAAATTTCATAAAAAAAAGAATATGATAATCGGGCTCACTGCCGTTTGCTTGGCGGTGAGCCTGTTTGTGCTTTATGAGTTTTTGGCGCCAAAAAGCTTTTTGCATAATATAAAGG
>CAVJHK010000089.1:0-3903 GCA_963649295.1 Lachnospiraceae bacterium
ATATTAACGAAAAATTGAATCTGAACGATGAAATTAAATTTGCGGATCATATAAATTCGTGTGCCGAGTGCAAAAGCGAATTAAATGCGTATTTTATATTCTCGTCGGCTTTTAATTATCTTGATGAAAATGACAGGCTTTTGGATTTTTCAAATATTGATGAAATATTAAAAAATACGGAGAAGAAAAAATTAATTATGATTCGAAAAAAGAGGCTTTCCCATATCCTGTTTTTTGTTTCGCTTACGGCCTTTGTCGCTTTTTTTGTGATTATAATGAATATTTATTTTAAATTTTTTTGAAAAAAGGATTGTATATGAAAAAAATTATCTTAATAGACGGCAACAGCATTGTAAACAGAGCTTATTTCGGATTACCCGATCTTACAACCTCAAAGGGTGTGCATACAAACGGGATAAAGGGATTTTTGAACATCTTCTTGAAGCTTATAAATACCGAAAAACCGGAATATGCGGCAATCGCCTTTGATGTTCATGAGCCTACCTTCAGACACAAAGAATTTAAAGAATATAAAGCACAAAGAAAGCCCATGGAAGAAGCACTTTATATACAATTTCCCATTCTTAAAAAGCTGCTTCACGCTATGGGTATATTTGTGATTGAAAAAGCGGGCTATGAGGCCGACGATTTGCTCGGAACCATGGCAGAGATGTCGGTAAAAAACGATGTTGAAGCCGTAATTGTTTCGGGCGACAAGGATTTATTGCAGCTTGTAAAGAAAAATATATCCGTTAAAGTGCCTGTAACAAAAGCGGGAAAAACGGAGATACTTGACTTTAATACAGATAATTTTTCGGAAAAATATGAGCTTCCCGAGCCCAAAATGGTCATAGATTATAAGGCGATTATGGGAGACGCATCCGATAATTATAAGGGTGTGCCGGGAATAGGAAAGACGGGCGCAAAAAAACTTATAATGGAATATGGTTCGGTTGACGGAATTTATGAGAATATTGATAATATAAAAGGCGCCATGCGTGAAAAGCTTTTAAAGGGAAAAGAAGACGCATATTTTTGCAAATGGCTTGCGACGATAAAAACGGACGCCGATATTGATTTTGATCTAAAAAAAGCAAAAATCGACAATATCTTTACGGGTGAAGCATATGATATTGTTAAGGAACTTGAGTTTAAGTCGATGCTCGGCCTTTTTGATAAGTCATGCGTTAATACCGAACAAGAAACCAAGGAAATAAGTAAACTTAAGACATCCGAATTTTGTGAATTAAAAACGCCCGCAGAAACAGATGCGGCTATCGACAAAATTTTAAAGGCAAATGATCCTTATATCGGATTTTCTTATTCCGCATACAAAGCAAACGATGGATTTTTAACTAAGATCGGTGCAATAGTGTTTACATGCGGGAATTTGAGTTTTTACCTTTACGATCCTAATGAAAACTGTTTGATCTCTTTAAAAGAAAATCTAAAAAAAGTTTGTGCGGCAGACAAAAAAATAATTGGCTACGGGATAAAGGAAATCAGTGAAAAATTTGATGAATTTCGCGATAATTTTGTCGATTTGCTTGTGGCATCATATCTTCTTTATCCTTTAAAAAATGAATATACGGTTTCGGATCTTGCAAGGGACTTTTGCGAAATAACAATCCCCGAAAATACCGAAGTATTACAAAAGCTTACAATTGATGAAGCCTTGTCCGGACATGACATTACGGGAGAAACGCATAAAAATGCGCTCGAATTACTTAAAAAGCATGCGATTGTAATAAGAAGCGCATATGAAAAAGTGATGCAAAAACTTAAAACGGAAGAAATGTATGAACTGTTTATTGATATCGAAATGCCTCTTGTTTTTGCATTACGCAGTATGGAAATCGCGGGTGTGATCGTAAACCGTACGGCTCTTACGGAATACGGAAAATTTTTGGATACGGAAATAAAAGCACTTGAGAAGGAGATTTATATGCTTTCGGGAACGGAATTTAACATAAATTCTCCGAAGCAGCTCGGTGAAGTTTTATTTGAAAAATTAAAGCTTCCTTACGGTAAAAAGACAAAGACCGGATATTCAACAAATGCGGAAGTACTTGAAAAATTAAAATACGAAGAGCCTGTGGTTTCACTTATTTTAAAATATAGGGAATATATGAAATTAAAGGGCACCTATGCCGACGGAATGCAAAAATTTATTTGTACGGACAACAGGATTCATACAACATTTAATCAAACCGTTACGGCGACGGGGAGGCTTTCGAGTACCGATCCCAATCTTCAAAACATTCCGATAAGAAAAGAAAACGGAAGAGAAATAAGAAGAATGTTTGTGGCGGAAAAAGGAAATGTATTTATTGACGCCGATTATTCGCAAATTGAACTGAGACTTCTTGCGGCAATGTCCGGAGATTCACAGCTTATAGAAGCATATAAGACGGGGCAGGACATACATTTGATTACCGCGGCAAAGGTTTTTAATGTTCCGCCGGTACTTGTGACACCGGAAATGAGAAGTAATGCGAAAGCGGTTAATTTTGGAATAATTTACGGAATGAGTTCATTCGGACTCGGAAACGAAATAAAGGTTTCAAAAAAACAGGCGGAACAATATATAAATCAATATTTTGAAACATATCCGACAATAAAAAATTATTTGGACGGACTTGTAAAAAGCGCGCGCGAAAAAGGATACTCAAAAACGCTGTTTAACAGAAGGCGTCTGATACCCGACATAAACAATTCAAATTATATGTTAAGGACACGTGCGGAAAGAATTGCGATGAATTCGCCGATTCAGGGGACGGCAGCAGATATAATGAAAATTGCGCTTGTAAATGTTTATAGGCGTTTTAAGGAAAAAAATATGAAGAGCCGTATCCTTTTGCAGGTTCATGATGAATTGCTTATTGAGAGCCCGGATTCCGAAAAGGATGAGGCGGAAAAAATTTTGAATGCCGAAATGATGAATGCATGTAAATTGAGCGTTAAGCTTGAGGTATCACTTGGGTACGGTGAAAATTGGGATGAAGCACATGATTGATAAGCATATTGTAATAGGAATAACGGGAGGCGCCGGAGGCGGTAAATCCACAATTGTAGAATATATTTGCGCAAATTACGACACGGAATTTATACATTGTGATGTTATTGCGCATGAGCTTATGAAGCCCGGGCATGAGAACTATAAGGCATTAATTGATGAATACGGAGAAGGGATACTTGACGGAAATTTAATTAAAAGAGAGAAGCTTTTGAAAGCGGTAACAGATAGCCCTGAAGGCTTTAGGCGATTAAACGAAATTACGCATCCGAGAGTTACTTTAGAAGTATTAAAACGCATAGAAAACTCCGTTCATAAATATATTGTCATAGAAGCCGCTTTGCTTATTGAGTCGAGACTTACCAAAATATGCGACGACGTCTGGTTTGTTTTTGCGGACAGGCGTGAGAGAATACAAAGAATCAAAAAATCGAGAAAATGGGATGACGGGAAAATTCAAAAAATATTTGAAAATCAAATGAGTGACGAAGAGTTTAAAAAACATTCTACATTTGTAATCAATAATCATGACGGAAGTAATACGTGGATAAATGATATCAATGAAAGAATAAAGTTTCTTGACGGCAAAAACAATAATTGTTAAACTTACTTTTTAGTTTATTTTTTTGGGAGGGAAATCAAATGAGAAATGCTGACCAATATGTTTTTGGACTTGATATAGGTACGAGAAGTGTTGTCGGAACGGTCGGATACAAGACCGGAACAAATGATTTTACCGTTGTCGCCCAAAAAGTAAAAATGCATGAAACGCGTGCGATGCTTGACGGCCAGATTCATGATATAGGTCAGGTTGCGGAAACAATCAGTCTTGTAAAGCGTGACCTTGAAAAACAGCTTAACGGTGTAAAGCTCACTGATGTATGTAT
>CAVJHK010000090.1:0-3818 GCA_963649295.1 Lachnospiraceae bacterium
GGACAAAATATATGATATTATTTTACATCTTTAATCGAAAAGCTTACTCTTCCCATCTTGTCTTTGCCAAGACAAACTGCCTTTACCTTGTCGCCAAGTGTAAGTACATCTTCGACTCTGTCGATTCTTTGCTTTGAAATCTTTGAAATATGAACCATTGCTTCTTTGCCGGGTGCAAATTCAAGGAAGGCACCGAACTCCTTGATCGATACAACCTTGCCTGTAAGAACCTGGCCTTCTTCAAAATCTGTAACGATGATGTTGATGAGTCTTATTGCCTCATTCATCATATCGGGATCCGTACCGCATACGGATACGCTTCCGTCATCCGTAATGTCAATCTTTACGCCGGTTTGCTCAATGATTGCATTGATTGTCTTTCCTCGCTGTCCGACAACGTCACCGATTTTTTGAGGATCGATCTGAATTTGGACAATCTTCGGTGCATATTTCGAAACTTCGGGTCTTGGAGCCGAAATCGCTTTCTTCATGCAATTTTCCATGATATACATTCTTGCTTCACGGCAGCGTCCGATTGCGCCCGTTACAATGTCTCTTGTAAGTCCGTGAATTTTGATATCCATCTGGATTGCAGTAATACCCTTATCTGTACCAGTTACCTTAAAGTCCATATCTCCGAAAAAGTCTTCAAGTCCCTGGATATCGGTAAGAAGTACATAATCGTCGTCTGTTTCACCTGTTACAAGTCCGCACGAAATGCCGGCAACAATCTTCTTTATCGGTACGCCCGCAGCCATAAGAGACATGCAGGATGCGCATGTTGAAGCCATTGACGTGGAACCGTTTGATTCAAATGTTTCCGAAACGGTTCTTATTGCATAAGGGAATTCCTCTTCCGAAGGAAGTACGGGAATAAGCGCTCTTTCAGCAAGTGCACCATGTCCGATTTCGCGACGTCCGGGACCTCTCGAAACCTTTGTTTCACCAACGGAATATGCCGGGAAGTTATATTGATGCATATAGCGCTTGCATGTTTCGTTTTCGTCAAGTCCGTCAAGCTTTTGTGCCTCCGCAAGAGGTGCAAGCGTCGTAACGTTGCAAATCTGAGTCTGACCTCTCGTAAACATTGCTGAACCGTGTACTCTCGGAACTATATCAACTTCTGCGGCAAGAGGACGAATCTGTGTAAGCTCTCTTCCGTCGGGGCGCTTATGATCTTTCAAAATCATCTTACGAACCGTTTTCTTCTCATATTGATAAACGGCTTCGTCGATCAACGGAAGCCAGTCCTCGTGATCGGCAAATGTATCCGCAAGCTTGTCCTTTAAAATTCTGATTCTTTCTTCACGAACCTGCTTCTCGGGTGCAAACATAACAACTTCCATCTCTGCGGGAGGAACCTGTGTGCGAATTGCCGCAGCAAGTTCTTCGGGAATTGCTGCGCTAACGTATTCGTGCTTCTGTTTTCCGACTTCCGCAACAATCTTATCGATAAATTCGATAACCTGCTTATTTACGGCATCGGCAGCATAAATGGCTTCAATCATCTTTTCTTCCGGAACTTCGTTTGCTCCGGCTTCGATCATGATTACCTTGTCTCTTGTGGAAGCAACAGTAAGTTTAAGATCCGATACAAGCGTCTGTGACGAATTGGGATTTATTATAAATTCTCCGTTTATGAGACCGACCTGTGTTGTTGCACAGGGGCCGTCAAAGGGAATATCGGAAATAGCAACCGCAATTGCGGAGCCGAGCATTGCCGTAAGTTCGGGGCTGCACTCGGGATCAACCGACATTACCATATTGTTAAGTGTTACGTCGTTGCGATAATCCTTGGGGAACAAGGGTCTCATCGGACGATCGATAACACGGCTTGTAAGTATTGCATTTTCCGAAGGCTTGCCCTCACGGCGTGTAAATCCGCCGGGGATTTTTCCTACCGCATAAAGCTTTTCCTCATATTCAACGGAAAGAGGGAAAAAGTCAATGCCTTCTCTCGGTTTTTCGGAAGCCGTTGCCGTTGAAAGAACCGTTGTGTCGCCATAATGCATGAAAGCCGCACCGTTTGCCTGTGCCGCAACTCTCCCTACATCAACTGACAAAGTTCTTCCGGCAAGTTCCATTGTAAATGTCTTGTAACTCATTTTTTGTCTCCTTTTCGCATAATCGGTGAAAATTATACTACTAAAATTTGTAAATGCAAGAAAATTTTTATAAAAGGACAAAGCAATCGCCTTATATATAAAGACCGGTCAATTCCTTTACATATATATAAATCTCACACATCCGACATGGTTTTTAAAACTTAAGCAAAAAAGGACACCTCACGAATTCGGCATCCTTTTTTTGATTTTTAATTTTCTCCGTACAAATATTCATGAAGAATATTAGCATTTTCCGAGTCAATCGAAAGCACCTGTGCTCCGTTTATCTTAATTTCTTCATAATGGCCGCTTGCCGGTATTCTGAACGTATCCATTTCGGAAATTCCTTTATCGACAAAAAGCTGAAGACAGTCCGCAATGACCGGTTCAAGATTTTCAGAACATGTCACGTACTTAAGACATTCATTCATCGCGCCGTAAAGTACGCTAAATCCGGATGACTTGTATTCTTCAAATATCTTTTGAAGAACAACTCTCTGTCGGTATGTTCTTCCGAAATCCATATAAAGTCCGTTTGCGGTCGGTACTTTACGAACACGGCAATATCCCATTATCTGATTTCCGTTTAACAATTGTTTTCCTACGGTAACGCACCTGTTTGCCTTATCGGAAATATAATTTGTTGTATTTAAGTAATCCGCTTCTTCCTGGGTGAGTGAAATTTCTATTCCGCCTATATAGTCAACAATCGACTCAAATCCCGAATAATCAACCGTTACATATCCGTCGCAGCTAAGTCCAAAATTAAGCTCAATTGTTTCAAGTAACAATTCCGCTCCGCCAAACGCAAATGCGGCATTGAGTCTGTTGTCACTGTATCCCGGAATTTCCACATACATATCACGCATGAGTGAAACAAGCTTTACCGGACCTCCGTCCTTATCTATTGACGCAACAATCATCGAGTCGGATCTTCCGTAGGTATAATTTTCATAATTTTCAACGCCTATCAAAAGTACGTTGATTACCGAATCATCCTTTTCAAAATGCGGATGATAATCTGTATAAGGCGTGGGAGTTAATACAGGCGTCATAAGCGCATATTCCGTCGGTACCGGAGTAAGTGTATATACAGGTACAAAATCACCCTTGTCTCCTTTATTTATAACTTCCTGCTCGTCAAGCCGTGTCTGTCCGCCGGGCTCCGGTTTTTCAATCTTCGAAACAATTATTTTTGCGATAACCCGTGTCGCTATCTTGTGCCCGGGACGCGTAAAAAGAACAAACAAAACAAACAAAGCCAAAAATGAAATTACCGAAAGACGTATAATTTTCATTATTTTTCTTTTGTTTGCATTTAATTCGTTTGATACCTGTTCCGCAAGATTTATGTTAAGTCCGTCTATAATTGAGTCTTCGTTTCCGTTATCAAGTCCCAAATCCGATATATTTATAACAGGAAGAAAATCTTCCGACTCATCGATATATTTTTTTCGACGATTTTCTGTCTCTTCTTTACTTTCACCCTCGTACATCAAATTTTCAACTTCAAGGAGCATTTCCTGTTCGGTTGACAGCTTATGTTCGGTTGAAAAATTTTGCTCGGGTTCGTTAACGTATTCCGGTTCAGCCTCTTTTTCTTCTTTCGAGACTTCCTCTGTCTCTTTTAATACTTCTTCCGTTTCTTCTTTCGAGACTTCATCCGTTTCTTTTAAGACTTCATCCGCCGCTTCTTTCGGCTCTTCCTTCAGC
>CAVJHK010000091.1:0-3751 GCA_963649295.1 Lachnospiraceae bacterium
ACAGTTGCCATCCGATAACTTTGTCATTTATCATTATTGTATTTTTCATGGAACCGGACGGAATTTCCGCTTTAAAGATAACAAATTTTGTAATTAAAAAAGCAACTATAATCGCAATCGCTATCGACACAAACCAGTCAACCGCCTCTTTCAAAGCTTTTTTTGATTTTGTGAGCGAACCTTCTTCGTTATTTTCTTTCATAAGTTCACGATTTGTTTTTTTGTTTTCACTGAAATCATCTTTCATGTCATTATTCATCAATTTTCACCTTTTAATAAAAACATTTATCGTATATTTATAAGCAGTAATACACAAGTTCCGGCATGCTTTATCCACTTAATTCATGTATCGCAGTAATCTACGGATGACAGTATACTTTTTTTTTTTTTTTTTTTCAAGAAAAAACAGCGGCTTAAATACGCCTCCGTATATAAACCGCTGTTCATATGCTTAAAATCCCTATGTTATCTTATTTTTTGTTAACACAGTCAATAAATTTTAAAAATGCCTTTCTTCCCTTTTCACCGCACTTATAAACGCCCGCGTCCTTAAGCACTTCGACAAAGATAAGTCCCACTTCCTTTTTTATGATTTCATCCGTATTTTCTACGGTAAAGGAATCATATTTATTTTTAAGCTCATTAAACCAGGCTTTATGGGACTCTAAACCGGGCTCATCGTCAATGCTTTTTCCGTTTATAAGTGCTTCTCTTATAAGCGTAAGCTCTTTCTTTAATCTTGAAGGCAAAATCGCATATCCCATAACTTCAATGAGACCGATGTTTTCTTTTTTGATATGATGAAGCGCAGCATGCGGATGATATACACCGAGCGGATGTTCGGGTGTTGTTATATTGTTTCTGAGGACCAAATCAATCTGAAACAGATCTCCTCTTTTTCTTGCTATCGGAGTAATCGTATTATGCTTTTCGCCGCCAGTTTCCGCAAATATGAAATTATCCCTATCCGAATAATTTCTCCATGCGTTAAGAATTTTATCGGAAAGCTCAATAAGTCTTTCCTTATTTTTGCATGTAAGTCTTATAACGGACATCGGCCACTTAACTATTTCCGCATCGATATCCTTAAAGCCTTCAAAAGAAATTTTTATTTCCGTTTCCGCTTTTGCCATCGGGAACTCATAATTTCCGCCCTGGAAATGATCATGCGTAAGTATCGAACCGCCCACAATCGGAAGATCCGCATTCGAGCCCAAAATATAATGGGGGAACAAATCCACAAAATCAAGAAGCTTCACAAATGTCGCACGATTTATCTTCATCGGCGTATGTTCATGATTTAATACAATACAATGCTCATTGTAATAAACATAAGGCGAATATTGCATTCCCCACGACTCATTGTTTATCGTAAAAGGAACAATTCTCAAATTTTGACGTGCGGGATGATTTGTTCTTCCCGCATATCCCTCGTTTTCGACACAAAGCTGGCACTTGGGGTAAGATACCTGCTTCATCTTTAATGCGGCAGCAATCGCCTTTGGATCCTTTTCGGGCTTAGACAAATTTATCGTAATATCCATATCCCCGAATTCCGAAGGAGTTTTCCACTTCATGTCCTTTTTTACACGATTTGTTCTTATATAATTTGTAACTCTCGAAAGATTGTAAAAATAATCCGTTGCCCTTTTTACATCTTCATTTTTGAGTCTGTTGAATTCTCTTATTACAACAGACGGACGCGGTGTAATAAGCCCCATTATTTTTGTGTCAAACAAATCCCTGTACGTTACCGTATTTTCGGGAATCAATTTTTGATCTGCGGCAAAATCCAGAATTACGTTTAAAACATCGTCAAGATTATCCGTTGAAATGTTTATGTCACCTGTTCCGTCACACGTAAGTTCGTCAAGCGATAAAGCCTCAAGCAACGTATTTTTTGTAAAAACAACATCTTCTTTTTCGATAAGGGAATATTTGATTCCGTATTCGACAAGCCAATTTACACATTCCGAAATATTCATATAATCACTCTTTTTCAATATATTTAAAATTCAGCTTAAATTTCTGCGGGACCGCCGCCGATTTCGACAACATAAAAATCAGCCGCATATCCGATTTTCTCAAGATATTTCTTTCCTACGGTATCGATATATTCGTTTACGTTTTCGTCTTTTACGATCGCAACGGTACATCCGCCAAAGCCCGCTCCGGTCATTCTTGCACCGATTACTCCGGGCACTTCCCATGATGCCTCAACAATCGTATCAAGCTCGATTCCCGTAACTTCGTAGTCTGAAGCAAGGGACTTATGTGATTCGTTCATAAGATGTCCAAAAAGCTCTATGTCACCTTTTTTTAGAGCTTCAACCGCTCTCACCGTACGCATGTTTTCATAAACGGCATGACGTGCGCGGCGAATTTTAACAGTATCTCCGATTACATCCTTTATATCTTCAAACTCGCTTTCCGTAAGCTCACCAAGCGACTTTACGTTTTTTACGGTTTGGATACGCTTTAGGGCCTCTTCGCACTCGCTTCTTCTTTCGTTATATTTTGAATCGCCGAGTCCGCGCTTTTTGTTTGAGCATGTTATTACAATTTTTGCATTGTCAAGCACAACAGGCGCATATTCATACTTAAGCGTTGCCGTATCAAGGAAAATCGCATTGTCTCTCTTTCCCATGGCAATCGCAAACTGATCCATGATTCCGCAATTGACATGAATAAATTCATTTTCCGCCTTTTGCGAAATAAGAGCCATATCCACAAAATTCATTTGGAATCCGAAAAGCTCACGGCAAACAAAGCATGTCAAAACTTCAAGGGAGGCCGAAGAAGAAAGTCCCGATGCGTTCGGAATATTTCCGAATATGAGCATATCTATTCCTGAGTCCACACGTGTCTCATTTTCGTTTAACATCTTTATGACACCCATGGGATAATTTGCCCAATCGTATTCTTCCTTGTCATATTCAAGTTCATCAAGATTTACCGCATGAATTCCCTGTGCCTCAAAATTCATCGAATAAAATCTGCATGTGTTCATATAATTTTTTCTTGCAACGGCATATGTTCCGATTGTAAGTGCACAGGGAAAAACATGTCCTCCGTTGTAGTCCGTGTGCTCTCCTATTAAATTTACTCGCCCCGGCGCAAAAAATGTACGGCACTCGTCAGTTCCGCCAAAAACTCTTTCAAATTCGTCCAAAAGTTTTTCTTTGATATTTTCCATGATTTGTCCTTTCGTTTATTTTAAGATTTTTGTTTTAAACCACAATTTTTGTATTATTATATCAAAGCTCCTTTTTTTTGTAAAGAAAAAATATAAAAAGGAATCGTTTTATATTTAAAAATAAAAAAACCTGCGGCAAAATACGCAGGCTTTTTTAAGCAAAACAACCAATCGTTATAAACAATTATCATGTGACACTTAAGTTAAATAAAAGCCAAAAGGCAAAGTGTCATAATATAAACGCACAAATATGTGATTTGGAATTTTAATTTTTTAAAAAGATACTTATTCATAAATGCCTCCTGTGACTTCAGATTTTTCTTTGAGGCTTTCAGTTAGCCTCTGCTAACTTTATATCACCTATAAAAAAATTTGTCAACTGTTTTTTAAAACTTAATTAAAAAAAAGAACAAAACCTTCGTTTTGTTCTTTTTCCGTCACATGATTCCCCTGTCACTTGATTTCCCCGGCACATAACTTTTTCTCGGCACATAATTTCCCTGTCACCTAATTTCCTGTCACATGACTTTCCATCAGCTTTATATATGTATATAT
>CAVJHK010000092.1:0-3523 GCA_963649295.1 Lachnospiraceae bacterium
AGCCCAGACTTCCATTTCTCCGAAACGCTGTCCGCCGAACTGTGCCTTACCGCCGAGAGGCTGCTGCGTAACCATCGAATATTTACCCGTCGAACGTGCATGGAGCTTATCGTCAACCAGGTGATGGAGCTTTAAGTAATGCATGAAGCCGATTGTAACGGGTGAATCAAATTCTTCGCCCGTACGTCCGTCACGAAGTCTTACCTTGCCGTCACGGCTTATCGGAACACCCTTCCAGTCGTCTCTCTCGTCCAGATGATTTCCGAGATATTCGATTACATCCGGTTCAAGGATGTCTTTGTATTTTTCTTTAAAATCTTCCCATTCTTCGTTTATGAAGTCGTTTGCCACTTCAAGGAGATCCTGGATTTCGTATTCCTTTGCACCGTTGAATACGGGTGAAGAAACATTAAAGCCCAAAATCTTTGCGGCAAGCGAAAGGTGTGTCTCAAGAACCTGTCCGATGTTCATACGCGAAGGAACGCCGAGAGGGTTGAGCACAATATCAAGCGGACGTCCGTTCGGAAGGAAAGGCATATCTTCAACGGGAAGAACACGGGATACGACACCCTTGTTTCCGTGACGGCCTGCCATCTTGTCGCCCACCTGGAGTTTTCTCTTTTGAGCAATATAAACACGAACCGACTTAGTTACCCCTGCCGGAAGCTCATCTCCGTTTTCGCGGCTGAAAACCTTTGTATCAACAACAATACCGAATTCACCGTGAGGGATTTCAAGCGATGTATTTCTGACTTCTCTTGATTTTTCGCCGAATATTGCACGAAGGAGCTTTTCTTCGGGTGTCGAATCCGAATCGCCCTTGGGAGTAACCTTGCCGACAATAATATCGCCTGCTCTAACTTCCGCACCGATACGGATAATTCCTCTTTCGTCAAGATCCTTCTTTGCTTCATCGCTTACGCCCGGAATATCACGCGTTATTTCTTCCGGTCCGAGCTTTGTGTCACGTGCTTCTGCTTCATATTCTTCAATATGCACGGATGTATAATAATCTTCTCTTACAAGTCTTTCGGAAATAAGAACGGCATCCTCGTAGTTGTAGCCTTCCCATGTCATGAATCCGATAAGAGGATTCTTTCCGAGTGCAAGCTCACCGCCCGAGGTTGACGCTCCGTCCGCAATAATCTGTCCGTCCGTAATGCGGTCGCCCTTGTTTACTATCGGACGCTGATTGATACACGTACCCTGGTTGCTTCTTGCAAATTTTGTGAGCTTGTAGGTGTCTTTTTCGTTGTCTTCGTTTCTGATGACAATTTCAGCTGCCGATGCCGCTTCAACGACACCGCCCTTCTTTGCGGTCATGCACGAGCCCGAGTCAACGGCTGCCTTTACGCCGATACCCGTATCCACAACGGGTGCTTCGGTAAATAGAAGCGGAACCGCCTGACGCTGCATGTTTGATCCCATAAGGGCACGGTTGGCGTCATCGTTCTGAAGGAAAGGAATCATGGCTGTGGCAACAGAGAATATCATCCTCGGCGAAACGTCCATAAGATCGATTCTTCTCTTTTCATATGCCGAAGTCTCGGCTCTGAAGCGTCCCGAAACCATGTTATTTACAAAATATCCGTTTTCGTCAAGCGGCTCGTTTGCCTGTGCTACGACAAAATCGTCTTCCTCATCGGCCGTCAGATAAACAACATCATTCGTAACACGCGGATTTCGGGGATCTGATTTATCCGTTTTTCGGTAGGGTGCCTCGATAAATCCGTACTCATTTATCCTTGCATATGATGCAAGCGAGTTGATAAGACCGATGTTCGGACCTTCGGGTGTCTCGATGGGACACATTCTTCCGTAGTGAGTATAGTGTACGTCTCTTACTTCGAACGATGCACGGTCACGTGAAAGACCGCCGGGGCCGAGTGCCGAAAGACGACGCTTGTTTGTAAGTTCGGACAGAGGGTTGTTCTGATCCATAAACTGCGACAGCTGCGAGCTTCCGAAGAATTCCTTTACGGCAGCCGTCACAGGCTTGATATTTATAAGAGATTGAGCCGTTGCGCCTTCGATTCCCTGTGTCTGCATTCTTTCACGTACAACACGCTCAAGTCTTGCCATACCGATACGGTACTGGTTCTGGAGAAGTTCGCCCACGGCACGAATACGACGATTTCCGAGGTGATCGATATCGTCCTTCGTTCCGATGCCGTTTTCAAGATGCATATTGTAATTTACGGAAGCAATGATGTCTTCCTTTGTGATATGCTTGGGAACAAGATCTGCAGCACGCTTTTTTAGTTGCTCCAATAATGCTTCTTCATCGTCTCCATACTCTTCAAGGATTTCGCGAAGAACCGGATAATAAACGTTTTCTGTAATTCCGAGAGCTTTGGCGTCACAATCGACGTATGCGTTTAAGTCAACCGCAAGGTTTGAAATAATACGCTGTTTTCTGTCCTCAAGAAGGACATCAAAATAAGGCACAGCGGCATTCTGTATTGCCGTTGCGATTTCTTCCGTAATTTTTTGGCCTTCTTCGGCTATGATTTCACCGGTGTTTGTGTCAATGATGTCCTGAGCAAGCGTGCATCCGACAACTCTTCTCTTTAAATGAAGCTTTTTGTTGAATTTATAACGTCCCACACGTGCAAGATCGTAACGCTTGGGATCAAAGAACATGCCGTGGATAAGCGACTTTGCGGTGTCGATTGCAAGCGGTTCACCGGGTCTTAATTTCTTATAAAGTTCCAAAAGACCGTCATTAAAGTTTTCACACGTATCACGCTCAAATGTAGCCGTAAGCTTTGGTTCCTCACCAAAAACTTCCGTAATCTGGGCATTTGTTCCGTATCCGAGAGCACGAAGGAGAACAGTTACGGGCACCTTGCGGTTTCTGTCGACACGTGCCCAGAAAACATCATTTGAGTCGGTTTCATATTCAATCCAGGCACCGCGGTTCGGAATGACCTGGCTTGAATAAAGAGTCTTTCCGAGCTTATCGTGTGTAATATCAAAGTAGATACCGGGAGAACGGACAAGCTGGCTTACGATAACTCTTTCGGCGCCGTTAATGATAAAGGCTCCGGTATCGGTCATCAAAGGCAGGTCTCCCATAAAGATGGTAGTCTGGGTATGTGTGCCCATTTCGGTATGGTACAAATCAACCTTTACCTTAAGCGGTGCCGAATACGTCGTGTCCCTTTCCTTACATTCTTCAATGGTGTACTTTTTTTCGCCTTCGCAAAGCTCATGCTTTAAAAATGAGAGCTCAAGATTTCCCGAGAAATCCTTTATCGGAGAGACATCTTCGAATACTTCCTGAAGTCCCTTTTCGATGAACCACTTATAGGAGTTCTTTTGAACTTCTATAAGATTAGGCATCTCAAGGACTTCATCCTGCTTCGCATAGCTCATCCGGATCCCATTACCGACTTTGACAGGATGCATACTGTTCTTTTCCATTGACGCTTTCACCTCGTGTTATATTTTTATAAAAAACTCTTTTAATATTGTATTTTATATGGTATAATATTTGGGTAAATGGCATACAAAACCACAA
>CAVJHK010000093.1:0-3513 GCA_963649295.1 Lachnospiraceae bacterium
GTCAAAAGACACTCCTTAAAGTTTTTAAGTCCGGGTTTTAAAGAGTATCCTCTAATTCCAAACCGCTCACAAGCTTTTAATCAAATCTGTTCGCTCGGATCGATGGTAACCGTAACTCCCTCATATACTTCGCCTTCTTCAATATGTCCGTAACGGTAAGGTTCACGCTCAGTTGTTTTCTTTTTGTCAAATCTGTTCTTACCGTATCCCTGAAATCCGCCTCTTCTGTTTCCGTATCCCTGTCTGTTATTGTTATATTTGCTGTAAGGTCTTACACCTTTTTTAAGAGCAATTATAACCTTACGGTACGGTTCTTCACCCTCAGAATAAGTTTCAACATATTTATCGTTTTGAAGTGTCGAATGAATTATTCTTCTTTCATAAGGATTCATAGGCTCAAGTGCAACCTGTTTTCCCGTTTTCTTAACCTTTCCCGCAATGTTCTTTGCAAGATTTTCGAGTGTTTCCTTACGTCTCTCGCGATAATTTTCCGTATCAAGCTTAATCTTAATATATTCTTCGGATTCCTTGTTTACAACAAGACTTACGAGATATTGAAGCGAATCGAGTGTCTGTCCTCTTTTTCCTATCAAAACTCCCATATTGTCACCAAGAATATCAAAACTCATCGTCTTTTCTTCTTCATCATAAGAGCCCTTAACCTCGTGCTGTATTTCCATAACCGTCAAAACATCATCCAAAAATTCAACAGCCTTGTCAAATTTTGTCGGTTTAACCGCAGCCTTAATCCTTGCCGGTTTTTTGTTTATTCCCAAAAATCCCTGCACAGGCTCTTCAATAATTTCATAATCAATGTTGTCAAGTGACGTTCCGAGAGCGACAATTGCTTCACCGATGGCATCATCAACGGTTTTGCCAGTCGTTTCAATCCAGTTTCTCATTTATCTGTCCTCCAAAAAATTTGATGTACGTTTTAATTTTTCTTTAAAATGATACACGTTTTATTTTTCCTTAAAAATATGCTTGTTTTAATTTTTCTTTAAAATATTTGCATATTCGTAAACCGATTTTGTTTTGGGTTCCTTAATCTCGGTATTTACATTTGTATCCGTTTCATTATCCGAATCATTTTTCTTCGAATCTCCCGCATTTTTCTTTGATGCTTTGGCTGCGGAAGAACCGATATTTGCATAATAAGATGTTGTTTTTGTTATCTTGGGTTCGTTATAATTGATTGACTTTGTCTGACGCTTTGCAATTTCTGCCATTGCCGACGAATTTTGAATAATACCGAGCTTTTCTCTCTTTTTTGCAAGCTTTGCTGAATTCTTTTCTATATATGCGTCCATATCCGAATGATCCAGGTAAATATTAATAAATATCTGCTGCAGCAAAGACACAACCGTATTGATTATCCAGTAAATACCGATAACAAGCGAAAATCCGTAACAGAAAACACCTGACATAAAAGGCATTACATAAAGCATCGTATTCATGCTTTGAGCCATCGGATTATCATCGTTCTTCTTTGTCATCGACTTATTCTGCACCTTGGAAAGAACGGAGGTTCCGAGCTGTGTTACAACGGCAAGCACAGGCACAAGAAGTGCAATGTTAAAAAATCCGTTGATTTTTGCATAATACGAAGGGGAATTAAGGATGTTTAATCCGAAAAGCGAGAATATCGATTCTATCTTTTCGATTGTTCCGTTAATCTCCGCATTATCAAGAGCCGGGAATGTCTCAAGAAGACTTGCCCAGTTTTCTGTGCCGAATTTTGTAAGAATATCTATTGTATGCGTTTGATTTATGATTCCGGATCCTATTTCATCCCACTTGCTTGTTGCGACGGTAAGTGCACTTGCCTGGGATTTAAGGAAATCAAAATATCCGTCCTGACTCAAAATCGCATTTGCGATTGTACTGTAAAGAGCATTGATATCGGATACATATGCGGGAATCGCATAAATAATTTTATAAAGAGCAAACATTATGGGAAGAGTAATAAGTAAAGGCAAACACCCCGAAGTCGGATTTGTGCCGTATTTTTCATATACCGCCTGCTGTTCCTGTGCCTGAAGACGCTGCGACTGTTCGTCCTTTCTTCCCTTATATTTTTCGGTGATTTTTGTAAGCTCCGGCTGCATTTTTGCCGAAAGCTTAGAAAATCTTTGCTGCTTCAAGGTAAGCGGAAGCATAAGCATTTTGACAATAACCGTAAATACAACAAGCGTAACGGCTATATTTTCTATTCCTATTAAGGACAATAATTCATAAAGCCAGTTGAATATAAGTCCGAATATCCATGCAAAGGGTTTAAGTATACCTGAAACCTGTGTAAGAATAATCATGATTTTCCTCCCATATATAAAAATAAAGTATGTCAAGGTACAGGGTCATATCCGCCTTTATGAAAAGGATTGCACTTGAGAATCCTTTTGGCGGTAAGATAAGAGCCCTTTACCACGCCATACTTTTCGTACGCTTCGATTGCATATTGAGAGCAGGAAGGAGTATAAATACATGTCGGCCTTCCCTTTAATGGAGAGATATACTTACGATATATAAAAATCAATTTAATAAATATCTTTTTCATCATTTATTATTTTATGCATTTTTGCCAAATGCAAAAATGCACTTTCTATTTCACCAAAGCTTTTCCCCTTGGCGCTCACTCGCGCCACCACCACAATGTCCCAACCGCTATGGAACTTCTCATCATTTAAACGAAAGCTTTCTCTTATCAGTCTGGCGATTCTGTGCCTTATTACACTGTTACCGACTTTTTTGCCGGCGGAGATGCCAAGTCGGTTATATCCATATTCATTTCCCAAAATATACATCACAAGATATTTGTTTGCAAAACTTTTTCCGTTTTTGTAAACAAGCTGAAAATCCGAATTTTTCTTAATTGACTCCGCCAATTCTTTTACCCGTTAATCCTAACGTAATCTGATACCCGGTTCAAAATTTTTTCGCTTTTTCTATACAAATAATTTCAGAAAGAAAATTTTGATTTTTGAACCATATGGTTTCGCATAACTCTTATATAGCCAAAAGTTTTACATAGAAGAAAGGGTCACATTTAATGCGACCCGACATACTAACGTTAAACTGCTATATTGTGTCTGCCCTTTGCTCTTCTTAAAGATAAAACCTTTCTTCCGCCGGCAGTACTCATTCTTGCACGGAAACCGTGAACAACAGCTCTCTGTCTCTTCTTGGGCTGAAATGTCATTTTTGCCATTTTCGAACACCTCCTTGTTTGATAATCTATATCTTCATTTCAGATACATGTTAAAATTCGTGCCGCAAAAACGGCAAATAAATACGCGAAAGCAATTATAATAAAAATAAAATTATTAGTCAAGATTTTTTTTCTTTAATTGAAAAAAAGCCTTTTTTCTGTTATAATCTTTTTCGTATGCTGTGCACGTTTTAAAGCCCGATTTTGGGCATTTTAAAACTTACAAGCCAAAATTTTGTCTTTTAAGGTGAAAGTTTGAAACAAAGAAGTAGAGGTTACCCAGAAAAAGTAGAGCATAACAAATA
>CAVJHK010000094.1:0-3337 GCA_963649295.1 Lachnospiraceae bacterium
CAAGTGATTTCCAATCGTTTGGCGTCTACATATTTATTCCATGTTTTCTTTCCGTCAAATTGAATCTTATCTTTTGCAGTTATCCAATATGTTCCGTCCGGTGTATTAAAAACATTTGGTTTACCAAACCACGCTTCATCAACCTGATTATTTTGCTCATTACAAATCCACGACGGAGTAAAAACCTCAGCTCTCTTTCTTATTCTTTGTTCCTGAATCTTTTTAGGTTTGGCTGCTCGCGGCTGAATCACCTTGACAAAATTTCCCGTAATCAACTCAATTTTCATTTCCGCCCGCTCGTCATACTCATCCCCAAAATGTTCATAATCCTTGGTACACCACAAAATATTTTTTCTTGTAGTTTTGTCCTTCAAAAGCATTTTCAAAATTTCAGGGTCAATATCGGCTATATCGTCTTCCAAAATGTCTATTTTCTTTTCAATTTCTGTTCTTACAGCTTTTTTCATATATCAAATCACTCACAGTTAATTTCATTTTCCTCTTTATTCTTATATATTATCCTTTTCCGCAAAAATACGCAACGCACATTGCAATATCATCAGTTTTTTTTGTATGCAGCAACCACCAACACGGTATAATTTTTAAAAAAAAGGAGCTCTGTTTACAAGCTCCCATATCATTTACAAAAAATCCAATGAAACAAATCCCTTTCATGGAATTTTTCACATATTTCCCGCATATGCCACCGTATATACAGGCACTGTCAATGTACCATCCGTAGCAAAATCATCAAACAACCGGTTTATTTCCGAAAGGTATTCCCTGTAATTTTTATCACCCTCGCACAGAGAGTATGATGAAGACAGAGCTCTGTTTATAAATCCTTGTCGGTCATACATCCTGCTGCTATCCGTGCGAAATATTTCGCAATTGCCATCAAAAAAAGCCAAACATTTTTCTTCATTCATTCCTTTGGAGAAGCCCTGAAAATCAGAGCAGTATTTGCGATGGATATCGGCTAACGCTTTATTACATTCTGACGATTCATCACGGATATTGTAAATGATAATGACCTTGCCGCCGGGTTTTAATATGCGACGGCATTCTGCCTTAAAGGATCCGGCATCAAACCAGTGAAACGCCTGTGCGGTAGTGACACAATCCACGCTTGCCTTAAGTAAAGTTGTGTTGCCGGCAGTACCGTTAATCGAAACAAACTCCTTGTTGTTTCCAAGCTTCTCTTCTGCTTTCATACGCATATCTGCATTTGGTTCAACGGCGTAAACGCGATAACCGCAGTTTAAAAGCAATTCGGTGAAGATTCCCGTACCGGAGCCAATATCAGCAAAAGTGCTTCCCTCATCAAACCGCAATATGTTCTTCACATAATCGAGCAATTCGGACGGGTAGCCCGGTCTTGCCTTGGCATAGATTTCGCCCTTTCCGTCAAATCTTTTCGTGTTGTCCATACTTTCCTCCCGGCAAGCCCCAATTTCTCCCAAGATTATATCTCATTAGGCCAAAATGTTACAATTTTATTTTACCACAACAAGCTAATCGGTGACCGTCTGCTCGAATTGAGCAAATATGTGACGCCGGATACATTGTCAAAAACCATGATCATCGACAAGACATCTTTGGAAAATGACGGCTATAAGCCGTGTAACCCATTAAAAAAAAGTGGGTCAATTTTACTTAACAATCAACATTATTATACTACTGAAGGAAGACGTCTTTCCGGTCACCTTGACGGACGTCCAAAAAAATATAAAAAAGAACAGCCGGAACACACAATGTTTCTGTTAGAAAATCATTCTTACAAACAAATTGCAGCCATGACGGGAATTTTTGTAAGTACACTCCGATTTTATATTTTTGACATGAACATTATCAAAAGTCCTACCGGCAATGCAATCACAGCCTGCGTAAACATTCCGATAACCGCATATTTTATGTGGTGCCAATAATCATGATAGGCATCCGTCAAATCCTCGGTTCCCGGAATTATCATTTTCCTGCTGTGGCAAAAGAAAAGACAATCCATTACCAAGGCATCAAACCATATTTCTGCAACCCACATAATATATCCGTGAAACCAGCCTTCAAAAAACGTGCGTGCCCCACCGATATAATAAGCCAGTACCGTTTGCAAAAAAATATATCCGATGAAAAATCCGATTTTTCCTATTGTCGCTTTTTTTGTAAGTTTCTTTGAGCTTTCCTTTATCAAGCCGAGTTCCCGGCACCTGTCCTGTATTGCTTTTGGATATTCCTGTATTATGCCGAGTTTGCCCTTCTTCACCATATTGATGCCGCAAATCGTAAAAATAACGACATTAAAAATCACGATTTCTGATAGGTAGTTCATTTTTTCTCCTTTTCTTTAATTGTCACTTGTTTTTCCGGTATCCTGCCTCATCCCTGTATTCCGGATGTCCCTTTACATACGGATCCTGATCGCCGCAAACGGTATAGTCACACCGGCAGCCGTCCGCACAGGTACTTGTCCGTACAAGCCTTGCATGAAGCAGTTCCATTGAAGCATAATCCACATTGCATAGTGCCGGAATTATGTCCGTAAACCCAAACTTTTTGGCAAACTCTGCCACCGGACACGCCGTAAATTCATAACAGATAGGTCGGTTCTTATCAAACGGTGCAACATTCATTTTGTAATCATGCCATGCGTCACAACGCTTTTTGGCTGAAGCAAACGCGCGATACATTAATTTCTTCCAAAATAATTTGTTGACATCAACAAAGCGTAATTTTCGGAACGCAGGCAGAATCAGATTTTCCTCTATTTCTTCTATCTCACGAAACGAAATAACGTCTTTGCAAACGGCATAATAGCACATAATGGCTATACAGTCGTAGGTACCGCCCACACCGTTATGAAAATTTTTACTACCGCCAAGGTCGGTACGCCATTCCGACAGAAATTTTACGTACCGGCGCTGTACCTGTTCCCAAACAGCTTCTCGCTCTGCCTCCGGATAATGCAAAGCAATTTTTTTTAAAATTTCCTTTTTGCAAGGCTTTGAATACAATACATGAGATTTTCGGTCAAATGTCAATTCTCTGTCTTTCATCTTTTTGTTCCTTTCAGATATTGCCGTTAAATAATACAATCATTGCCGAAAGTGACACAATTGTCGTAATTACCGCAAACAACAAAATAAAATCGATAAGGAATATTTGTTATTTGGTTACCCATTGCTAACCTATGCTTCAAAAAATATAACCGACCCGGCCATTTCGGTCATATTTTAACATGCAACATTTCCCGGGTCAACCGAGGGTATAAAATAAAGTGTGTAAGTTCTTCAAAACTTTTTACTTATGACGATATAATGATTATGATTTATGAAAGGAA
>CAVJHK010000095.1:0-3202 GCA_963649295.1 Lachnospiraceae bacterium
ACGGATAAAGAATATTTAACAAAAACCGCTAACGAAGTGATAATTGCACTTATAGATACCGGGATTGATACTGAATATGAAAAAATAAGCAACTATATATGGAAAAATCCCAATGAAATTTACGGAAACGGAATTGACGATGACGGAAACGGATTTGCTGACGACTTGTACGGATGGGATTTTTATAATGACGACAATACGGTTTTTCACGATATAAGTTATGATACGGATGAGAATGGGAAAATATATGAAGACTCGCACGGAACGCATGCGGCATGTACAATTGTCGGAATTTTAAATGATATTTTGAGTGAAGAAGCGTCAGGCGACAATATTTGTCCCAAAGTAAAGCTTATGATCTTAAAAGTGAACGGAGGAAAAGAATCCGCAGGAATTTCATCAGATGCCCTAAAAGCAATAAAATATGCAAAAAAAATGGGAGCGGATATTTGCAATTTAAGCTGGGGCACATATGAATATGACAAATATTTGGCGGAGGAAATAAAAAAATCCGACATGCTTTTTGTATGTTCGGCGGGAAACGACGGGACGGATAATGACATTACACCCGTATATCCCGGGGCACTTTTGTATGACAACGTGATTTCGGTTACGGGATGCGAAAAAAAGGAAAACGGCTATCAGGTGACCGGAAATAAGGGGACCAAAACAGTTCAGTTGTGTACGGAAAATGGGGAAAACAAGGAAAATAAGGGAAATAAGGAAAACGATAACCCGGCTCAAGATATGCAATATGAAGATTATAATATGATGGGAACTTCCGCTTCGGCGGCAAAGATTTCGGGATATGTTTCGGTACTTATGGCGGGGCTCGATATTACGGCAAAGGAAGCAAAAGATATTCTTATAAACGAATTGGTTTCGGTGCGTGATATCGACGGCGTAAAATACGGACTTGTGAGCATGGATACAATAAGCGCTTATGTGAAGGAACATGAGAAAAATGATAATCGATGAAACAAAAAGGCTTATTATAAGAGAAATAAAAACGGAAGAGGTATGTCTCGCTTCCGAATATTTTAAAAATGTGATGGGAAATAAAGACTTTTCTGAAGAGATGACCGTAAGTTATATAGATACGGCTTACGGATTTTACGGTTACGGATATTGGGGAATATTTGAAAAAGAAACCGGGAATTTTGTGGGACTTGCGGGCTTCAGAGAGGGAAGCGTTCCGCTTGAAATCGGATATTATATTGCGCCGGAATACAGGCGCAGAGGATATGCGTGCGAAGCCGTAAAGTCGTTAACAGAATTTGCCGAAGAGGATTTTTTGTGGGTTTTATCGGAAAAACCCACGGGAATAAGAGTTACGGCGGATTTACTTATGACATACCTATATAATGGCAAAGTGCTTGTATATGCGAGAACAACAAGAGATAATTTGGCATCCGCCACAGTGTTAAGGAAAAACGAATTTGTGGAATGTGAGGAATTCTTCAGATGAAAAAAGGTGAAATTTATACGGGAATCGTAACAAAGGTTCTTTTTCCGAATAAAGGAATTGTTGAAGTGACCGGTGATAAAAACGATGATAAAGAAATCAGCGATACGGAAAATGAAAAGTGCGTTGTAAAAAATGTTATTCCGGGACAGACAATTCGTTTTCGTGTTACAAAGAAAAGACACGGAGAATGTGAAGGAATATTAATTGATGTCGTAAAGAAAGCGGATGCGGAAAAATCCTCCAATTGCGCTCATTTTGGAAAATGCGGCGGATGCGCATATCAGTCTCTTTCTTATGAGAATCAGCTAAAAATTAAAGAAGAACAGGTGTTTGGGCTCCTTTGCCCTACCGTAAAATATGATTTGCAAAATCCCAAAATTTATTGCGGAATTAAGGAAAGCCCGGAATATTTCGGTTACAAAAACAAAATGGAATTTTCTTTCGGCGATGAATTTAAAGGCGGAGAATTGAACTTGGGCCTCCACAAAAAAGGCTCTTTTTATGATATTGTGGGTGTGTCAGGCTGCCAAATTGTATGTGAGGACATAAGAAAAATTGTAGACGTGGTGCTTATTACCGCAAGAAATCAAAAGCTTACATTTTTTCATAAGGTTCAGCATACGGGATTACTCCGTCATCTTGTCATAAGGCGTTCCGAAAGCACAGGAGATATTCTTGTAATGCTTGTGACAACGTCTTATGAAAAATTTGATATTGAGGCATTTGCTCAGAGTCTTAAAAAACTGAAGCTTGACGGAAAGATTACGGGATTTCTTCATTGTATAAACGATTCGCCGGCGGATACGGTGAAAGCTGACGAACTTAAAATTGTATTTGGGCAGGATTCGTTTTATGAAGCCGTTCTCGGACTTAAATTTAAGGTTACACCGTTCAGCTTTTTTCAAACAAATACTTTGGGTGCGGAAGTGCTTTACAAAACAGCGCGTGATTTTGTGACGGATGCGATAGGAGAGATGAACGGAGAGAAGCCGGTGATTTTTGATCTTTATTCCGGGACGGGGACGATTACGCAGCTTTTGTCTCCCGTGGCAAAACATGTTTATGGTGTGGAAATAGTTGAAGAGGCTGTAAAATCGGCGGTTGAGAACGCTCGCTTAAATAAACTCACAAATTGCTCATTTTTAACGGGCGACGTGTTAAAGGTGCTTGACGAAATAGAAGAAAAGCCGGATTTTATTGTCCTTGATCCGCCGCGTGACGGCGTTCATCCGACTGCGTTAAAGAAGATTATAAATTATAATGTCAAAAATATGATTTATATTTCGTGCAAGCCCACGTCTCTTGCGCGTGATTTGCCTGTGCTGCAGACAGCGGGATATGAAGTAAAGCGCCTTGCGATGGTTGATATGTTCCCGTGGACAGCGAACGTCGAGACGATATGTCTCTTGAGCAACACCCATAAGAAGAAAGAATCCTACGTAACGCTTGATGTTGAAATGGAAGATTATTACCGCATTAAGAATGAAGAGGATTCTACCAAATAATAAGCATCACAATTAAATAGGAATTTGAATAGATGAGCTGCAGATGCGGAACCAACCGTAATCTGCAGCTTATTTTGTTTCTATGAAAAGCCTATTGAAAAAGGAGGAAAACACATGGCAAAGAAGAATGTAAGGGAACTGAAGGTTTGTGCACAGAGCGGGTATCATTATAAAGATGTGCCGCAGATTCAGCTCAAGGGAGCCTGGCTGAGAGAATTTGGCTTTAATG
>CAVJHK010000096.1:0-3180 GCA_963649295.1 Lachnospiraceae bacterium
ATTATATATCATGGCATATGGGAGAAAACCTTTTCATAAAGGATATTGCGGATTATTTTGGATATAACGATAAATATTTAACTACATTTTTTAAGAAACACGCAGGAATTTCCCTAAAGCAGTTTATCCTGCGTTCAAAATGTGACCGGGCACGCGCCATGCTTTCAGACACAAACAGAAGTATTTCCGAAATATCATATTCGCTCGGCTACGGCGATGTCCGCAATTTATCAAATATTTTTAAGCGCATTACCGGACTCTCCCCCGCAAAATACAGGGAAACATATGATAAAAGGTATGTATTCAGAAAATAAAAAAGCCCCCCACCCCGGCATATCCCTATGCAGAGGTGGGGGTTACAATCTTAATTTAATGATTTCCTATGAACCGAAATCTTTTTTATTTTTATTAATCAACCATTTTGATACCCGATGTAACAAATTTTGTCCTCGGTGAAATCGTGCCCTTATAAATGAGCATTGTTTCATCAAATTTGATTTCATAATCAAAGGTCTTGATATAGATTTCATTTCCGTCGGCACCGATTACGGCACTTGCGTCGTATACGGTAAGTTCGCCGTAAAAATCCGACAAGTCGCTTATACCGTAATTTTCACTGCCTGAATCAGATTTATCTATGTTATCGATCATAATAACTTCGTTATAATCTATAGGCGTATTACTTAAATCTTCAGTATACGTATCCGCAATGCCGTCCGCATCAGCATCAAACCATACCATGAATTTATTGGCAATCGACTTTACAATTTGGTCAAGCGTACTTCCATATGCCTTGTATTCACTCTTCCACATTGCGGTGCCTTTGTCCTTTACCTTGCCTTTTTCCGCAGCAAGCTTGTTCACAGACGCATTCTGCAAGCCGGTTAATTGGTTTTCGGAAGAAAATTCCGCAGAAGCGATTTCGTCAAGCGTATAGTCTTCCGAAACCTTATATGCCGTTACCGTATATTTACCGGTAATATAGGCATCTTCTACTGAAATATATTCGTTATCATCAACTTTTTTTTCACGGTTGCTGTAGTCGTAAAGGGTATCGAATAAGAAACATCCCTTCGTTGATTTAGTATAGTTATAAACCTTCGGGTCTTCCGATACAGCATCTATTTTGCCGGCCTTTGTTTCTTTTACAACATCACCGGATTCGTCCGTTATGACAAGATAAAATTTGCCGACCTTGTCCGAATCATTTTGAGCCTTCAGCCATTTTTCGATCTCATCCGTATCGGAATCACTCACAACATAATATTTTTCCGCACCTATGGTAAAATCATCATATGTACTGTAGAGAATAAACCTTGTGCCTACATTCTTGGCGGCATCTTTATTCCAAAGTGCCTTATTCGTAAGATTTACGGTATTGCAATCAATTTTATATCCGTCAGACTTTACAAGAGGCTTACCCGCTTCATCTTCAACATATTCCGGCTTTACAAGCTCAACGGTAAATGTTGCATAAGCCTCGGGATTTTTGTCCGCAACAACCTTAAATTCCATCGGTTCCTCGGACACTTCCGCAGACTCATCCATATACATCAAAAGTATGCTATTTTTTGAAAAAGCGACACCCATGGTTTCATTAAGGTTTTTGACACTCTCTTCTGTATCAAAATAGATTACCCCAATACCACCTGCCAGATTGGTGTCAACTTCGTAATTTTCAAGTTTTACTTCTTTTCCGTTATTTGTCACATAATAAACGGAAACGGTTGAATCCGAAAATGCGTCTCCGAATTGATCCGTCATGGAATATTTTACTTCTTTAAAAAGTTCTTTCATTTCTTTATCTTCGCCGACAGAACCCGTATATGCCAGCAGCCTTACATTATCCGTCGATAATTCCATGCTGTCAGGGCGAAGCTCTTCGGTCACCGTAACCGTAAATACGCAAACAAGTGCGTCCGTTGCGGTTGTGTCCCCCGAACCTGCGGTAGTCTTTTCGTAAAGCGCAATTTGCTCCGTGCCTTCGCTCAAGCCCACAATCGTATTGTTATAAAGCGAGATATGTGTTGCATTCTTGTCTCCCTTTGCAAGGTAAAATCCACGTGATGAATCAAGCACATAATTTATGCCCTCGGCATAAGAAACCACCTTATTTGAAGCAGCCACATACTTCTTTCCGTCGGAGCCGAGGAAATAATATGCGATATTCATTCTGTCGCCCACCTTAAGCGAGCCTTCAAATGTGTCACCTTCGGTATATGTGATATTCTTTCCCGTTTTGTCGGTCAATACCATTGAAACGGGCACTTCACTTATAGTGGGCGCAGCATATTCGTCCGCAGAAGCCGTAAAAAGCTCATCAAGAGTTTGCTTATTTCCCAAAGAATCCGTATAAGTATAGGAAACCGTACCGTAGCATATGCTGCCTGCCTTTGAAAATTTGATGGAGCCCGTCTTTGTATTAAGAGAAGAAATTCCGACATTATTCTTCTTCTCGGTAGCATATTTAAGTGCAGAAGCATCCGTGTCTACAATGATATCATTTGCGTCATAAATCGTAATTGCAGGGGTAACCGAAGCACTCTTTATGGAATTTCCGCTGATATCCTTGCCCTTACTGATATAAGCCGTGGGATAAGTGATTTCGATACGAGCGGGATCGCCCACATTCATTTCAAGTGTTTTTTCGATACCGTTTACCGTAATTCGGTAATTGACATTATTTGAAAGTCTTGTAATAACAACGGTATTGTCTTTGACTTCCGTCTTGGCATTCGCTTTCAAATAAAAATTCCCCTTCGTGCTGATGCCCTTAATACGATCCACCGATACAACGGCTTTTTTTGCCGAATCGTTGTCGTTGAAAGTCACCGTAACCGAATTGTAAGACGTCTGCTTAAGCGTAAAATTTTCCGTATCTGCGGCATTTGCCGTGTCCGCTGCATTTGCGCCCTGATTTTCCGAAATAAGCACGGGTTCGGCATTTACAAGTGCGACCGGAATCACGGTCACTGTCATCGCACTCACGAGCACAGCCGCAAGTGTCTTTGAAATTCTTTTTAACATGAAGCATTCCCTCCATAATTTTTTTTAACTCCTATGAAGTTTACCGCACTGCGTTTTATTTTTTCAATTAATTTTGTATTAAAATTACTCAAAATACTCTTAAATCTTCGTTTATAAATTTTTCGTATTTTTCCATTTACAAAATATCCTTTT
>CAVJHK010000097.1:0-1303 GCA_963649295.1 Lachnospiraceae bacterium
GTCTATTATATAGGAAATCGTTGTGCTTTTTCCGCTTCCTGCGGCGCCTGTCACAAGCACCAGCCCTTTTGTAAGCGCTGCAAGCTCCATTACGCCGTCGGGAATTCCCATAAGACTGTATTCGGGCAAATCAAACGAAACAACTCTCAAAACGGCGCCCATCGAGCCTCGCTGCTTAAAAACATTCACTCTGAACCGTCCGATTTCCCTTATCGAAATCGAAAAATCATCATCACCCGTAATCACATATTGACCTATATCGCGCACGGCAATTTTATAAATCTCGCGCACAAGCTTCTCGGTATCTATGGGCATAAGACGCGTTTCATCATGCTTTTCGACGATATTGTCGATTTTATATGAAATAGGCTGGCCTGCCACAAAAAACACGTCGGATGCACCTTTATCAACTGCCGATTTTAAAATTTCAAGTAATTCCATACGTCCTCCCAAAATAAGAAACGAAACTTTTTTAGCCTTGAGTTAAAATTCAAACTCATCCGCCTCATCATCTCCGACATGAAACAGCCTTTGCTCCTTTATGTCATAACGGCCTTCGTTTCTGTCATAGATAATTTCCGTCTCTACTCCTCTGTCGCCCGCTTCCGACTCGATATAAATTTCTATCTCATAGACATTTTTGTCATCCGCGCTCTCGGTAACCCTTTTTACGCCAGGAAGCGCACCTATTTCTTCCATCGGAAATGCGGTATTGCTGCATGCACATATATAATCTATATCCGAAATCACCTTTTCCGATTCCGCATAGAGCTCATAACCGATACGGGCGGCTTCCGCCGATTTTTCGGCCAGATGCATCTCGTTTAGCGAATTTTGCAGCGCAAGCATCGCAAAAACCACGAGCCCGACCGTTGTAATTATAAGTGAAATTGTGGGAACGCCGATTGCGCTTTTCTTTTTTAATGCCATTTTATTCACCATACCGGAATTTTGAAGTCTTAATCGAATAAATTTCGTTTGCGCTCTGCATTATGCGCATTTTGTATACCGTAACCGTATAATCGGTAAGTATTCCGTTTGCCTTGTCATTATTCTCAACGGTCACCGTAATCAGATAATAATTGGGAGCATCCGTTTGATTCCAGTCAACGTCATAATACTTTGAATACCTTGTAACGCCGTTTGCTTCTGTCTTTACGGAATCCGAAAAGACTGTATCCGGTGGGAGTCCGATTACCTTTTCCATCGACATCTGCGCCTGGATTACCGATTCGCTGAGCTCCATGGCTTCCTGCCGCATCTTTTCTGTTTTTGTAAACACGCCGAGCGTAAACATCCCTAT
>CAVJHK010000097.1:1313-2157 GCA_963649295.1 Lachnospiraceae bacterium
GTTCAAAATCGTCCGATACCTCATGAAAATATTCATATAACCTGCCGTCATAAAAGTAAATCGCAGTTTCGTAGGTCTCATCGTCAATTGTTTCCTTAATCGAGAGTATATCGATGCCGTCTTCGTTTCTGATTGACACCGCCCCTTCCGAATCGTTTTGGCGCACCTTTGTCGCCACATAGGAAAGAGATGTGCGAAGCTCGTAATTTTCGAGATTTGATACGGCTATTTTTTCGTATTCCATAATGCCGACGGTGAGAAGCAGCATCGCACACAGCGCAAATACCGCCGCAAGAACACCTGTACAAATCGAATATATGTTTTCGGATCCTTTTGTATGCATATTTAATGCGCCTCGCCGCTACCTTTTTTCATAAACTTCTATTGTGGGCATCATATTGCCCGCAAGATAATCATAGTGAATATAATATTTGGTTTCGTCATATTTGAACCCGTAATTTTCGACCATATATTCGACGGATGCCGGATATTCGCCTTCGATTGCATAGCACTCGACAACCGTGCGCTTTACAGACTGTGTGAGAAGCTTTAGGTTTTCCGCACGCGCAGTGTTTGAAATCCACATACTCAAAAGCAAAAGTGCAGCCACAATGAGTACCGCACCCGTAATAACGGCGATCATGTTTTTGTTGTATTCTTTTTTGAGGTTTGACTGATTCATATTTTAGTCCATTATGTCCGGCTCGTTTACAGCGACGAAATAATACTGATCAAAGGCATCATTACAGAAACAAGTATTACGCCCGCCATAAGAGAAAGCATTAAGACAAGCGCCGTTTCGATATATCCTGAAACACTTCCCAGCTTTTCAGAGAGCTCCCTG
>CAVJHK010000097.1:2167-3106 GCA_963649295.1 Lachnospiraceae bacterium
TGCGCCTTGTAAAGGGAAGGATATTTAAGAGATCGAAATTTGAATTTTTTTTCAAGCCGAATTTATATTTGATTAAGACAAAAAGAATGATAAGCGCGAATATAAGCACTATTCCCGTGCAAATGCGTGAACTTGCCATTCCATAGGAAAACATTGCATTTGCGCTTCCCGTGCGCACATCAAGGTCATTAAACACGTCTTCGAATATAGGCATAATTCTGAAAACAAGCACAAAGAGAATCGCCGACATTGTAACAAAAAGCACAAGCGGATACGTAATAACGCTTTTTATTTGAAGCTGAACCATGTGCTCCCTGTCATAATAAGCGCTGAGACCCAAAAGGACATCTTCAAGGCGTCCCGTGTTTTCGCCGATTGCGATCATATTTATCATATAATCCGGAAATGCGCCCGTTTTGCTTAAGGCTTCCGACAGCCCGCACCCGTCTTTTATGCTCTCGGAAACATCATGAAGAATGCTTTCGGTGTTGGCATCATCGTAATCGTCATGCAGCATATCAATACCCTCATAAAGCGGAATTCCGCCGCGCAAGAGCATTGCAACCTGATTGCAAAACATCGAAATTGTTCCAAGATCCGGTTTCTTTTGATTCTTTTTTTTCATAAATACCCCTTTACCGTTAACGGTGAACTTTTATTCAATCAAAAAGCATTTTCCTTATTGATACGCTTGTTCCGGTCAAAAAGCATTTTCCCTATTGATACGCTTTTTTCGAATTTATGCATCAAAATCCTTTATCACGCATGCGCTCTTTGCCTTCATGTGTACCCGCACCGAGTTATCGTTAAGGTACAAAAATTCGGCATCCCTGTGGCAGCCCTCCCTGTCTGTGGTGAGAAGTCTGATCATGCACTTTATTTTTATATCCGCAATATCAAGCGGAATATCCAAATCCTTTTCGTAATCGTTATTGTTGA
>CAVJHK010000098.1:0-2702 GCA_963649295.1 Lachnospiraceae bacterium
CTCCTCCTTCTTATCCTGATTTGCAGGCGGTGCTGCTTTTCAACTTCACGCCTGTGCTTTTTTGCCTGTCTGTCATATACATCCTTTTTGTTTCCGAGTATCAGATAAAACAAAAGAACAATAAGCACTATCACAACCGAATACATCCATGCCATCGCCGACGCATATCCGTATCCTTTTTCCTTTGTACCCGAGAACATTGCGCTTTCTATCATTGTGATAAGCGAATTTTGCTCGTTGCACGAAGAAAAGATTATCGTATATATCGTATTTACGAGGATCATCGGTTTGAGTGTGGGAAGCGTTATCTTCCAAAAGCATTCCCAGCCCGAACCACCGTCTATCTTTGCCGCCTCGTAAAGTGCCGGATCAATTTTCTGGAGTGCCGATATAAAAATAAGTATCTGCACACCGGAATACCAAAGTATCATGATCATATTGCTGAAAACTTCACCGATTTCCGTGGCTATGGTTGCCGGAAAAACAAGCGAAAGCGCAGCAACAATCGATTGCACGTTCATTGCGGGAATCGATGCCGCATCCATATCCGACAGCATGTTCATAACCGGCCCCGACACAACTATTACGGGTAAAAAGAATATAAGTCTGAAAAATCCTCTTAAATGAATCTTTCCGTTTAACATAATTGCGATAATAAGCGCAAATACCACGATTATCGGCACCTGAATTATCGTTTCCGCAATATATGTTACAAGCTGCTGCGGGAATTCCGGATTTTCGCCCCATATTTGCGTAAAGTTTTGTATTCCGACAAACTTCATCGTCATTCCGAGGGGTGTAATCCTTATGTTGTACCACATGTAATAAAAGGACTGTGCAAGCGGCACAAGAGTAAACAATACAAGTCCGATTATCCAGGGAAGGATAAAGAAGTAACCGTTTACGGCTTCCTTTTTTTCGAGGCTCATACGAAACTTCTTTTTGGTTTTGTCGATAACTGAAGTATTTTCTTTATTCATCTTTTTTTCCTTCATTATCTCACCACCTTATATGACATCGAATCAAGCGTGATACCGTCACAATTTTCGGTTTTTTCGGAATAATTTACGTATATCTTTACTCCGTTTGTATATGTGATGCGGCGGACGCCCGAATCAAATATTTCATGCTCCGAAATATAAGCACCCGTAACCGCCTCGTTTACTTCCTTTAACTCAGCCGTATATTCAAGTATCGTATCTCTGTAAACTGAATATTCCGAACTGTAAATATCCGAAGAATTTGTATTTATAAGCTCCGACGAGCTTGTCGCCGTAATATAAAACGACGGGAACATGCCTGTTTCTATAAGTTTTAAAAACTGCTCCTTCTTGTTTGCCTCAAAATTTACATAATCGGAATAAACAGGCATTACACCCTTTAAGACGATTGACAAAAACGGCACAAATTCATCCTCATATACAAAGCTCGAATCATAAAGAGGCATGTCAAGGAATGATTCCGTATATTTCCATAGATATTCAAAAGGCTCCGTAAGAATAAGATTTGTATTTTCATCAGTTTCCTTTAAAATGTCCGAATATATGATCGCGTTTTGTATTCTCGAATAAAAGCTTCCGCTATAATTGTATGTAAAGAGCGTATTCGAAATTCCGTCTATACAAAGATTGTTTACGCCCTTGCCCGTATAGGACTTGAGCATCCGTTTCAGATTTTCTTCGCTTTTTAACGGCGTCAGATACATAAGCGTATCGTAAACCTGCTTGTGCGTCGAAATTTCAATTTTTTTCTTGTTTACCTTTTTGGCTGCGGCAAGCGTCGATGTGTTTGTATCCGGATTCATAATAAGCGCATCGTTATAAAGATAAAGCTTAATCCCCTTATTTTCCGCATACTTTATGAGTTTTGTGAGAGCTGTGGTGCCGCCGATTTTTTTGTCCGCCGTGTAAGAGGAAACAGGCAGCTTCCAAAGTCCGCCCTTTTGCCATCCCTTATAAACGGATAAGATATCTGTTACACCCTCATTTTCCAAATCCTCATATATTTCTTTGATATCTTCCGTTGTTGTCATCACGACACTCTTTGTTCCGATAAGCCACTCTTCTCTCTCAGTGCCCATAAAATCGATTCTGGTTCTGTAGGAATTGTCATCCTGCACCGCAATTTTGCCATTATTTATAAGATAATCCCTGTATGCGTTTGCCATGCCGGAATAATCGGCTCTGTCACCGCTTAAGAAAATATATCTTATCGTAAGATCCGCATGGGTTCTGTCTTCTTCCGTATAAAGAAGCGACCCGGCAGTCGAATTGTTTGACGTAGGCTGCTTATAAAGCTTTCGCTCGATGAATTTTGCATAAATTCTGTTGTAATCCACGCTTATTCCGTTCGGACGCGCTTCTATTGACGCACGCTCCGCACCGCTTTCTATGATTGCGAGATATGCTAAGCAGTCATCCGTATGTGCAAGCCCGTAAATCGGCGCAAGGACATTGTTTGTGTCATTGAGCATTTCATATTCGTCCCAGAGTAAAGCGGCCGTTGTTGACTCGGTAAATCCTATATCTTCACCGTAAATAAGTGTTGAATATCCGCTGTTGAAACGTCCTTCCTTGTCATCAAGGTAGATGAGTGCTCCGTTTCCGTCGGGGATTAACATATATCCTTCCTTTTCACCGAGATACGATGTTCCGAGGAAAGGATAAAGTGAAATCGTTCCGATATAATAATCCGTTCCGTCT
>CAVJHK010000098.1:2712-3066 GCA_963649295.1 Lachnospiraceae bacterium
CCTGCAAAGTCATTCCGAATTCGTATTTTTGAAAATATACATTTGCCTCAAATCCTGAATCCGAATATGAAATCTTTTTTACAACCTTGTCATTTACAAGATCCGCCTGTTTTGTGTCCGTCGACTTGTTTATCATTGTGATTACGATTGCCGAACGCTTTGCGGCAGACCATGTTTTGTTGCTCTTTCCGTCATCGTAAGACGGAGCCGACTCCATATAGGCACCTGTTTTTTTGTCTTCGATCACAACAGACAAATCGTCTTCACGCATATAAAGCGTGAAATTGTCGTTTTCCGTTACATATGTGTGATCATTTAAGGTTTTGTCTTTGTTCGCCGCAATCTTCTTTGCGC
>CAVJHK010000099.1:0-2985 GCA_963649295.1 Lachnospiraceae bacterium
TAGCTCTTTTATCGGAAGTTTAAAACCGACTTCCGATAAGTCATATTATAGGAAGCAAAAATCAGCTTCCTATAATCGATTATCGAGCTACTTCGTAGCTCTTTTATCGGAAGTTAAAAATTAACTTCCGATAAGCTGCATTACGTTTAACAATAAGTGCGCTGTGGGAACAAGAAGCGGATTGCGAATATCATTGGCTGTCTTCCGTCTTAAGTTTCATCAGAATCCCGTTTTTACCCGCATACTTCATTTGATTTTTGAAGTTTTCGTGTGTTTCACTGTTTCCGCCCACAAGCGTAACCGTGTCAGAAAGTTCCATTAACTTTTCTGTTCCCGGCGACAAAAACGTGCATACGATTATGACCCGGTCAAAATTTCCGTAATTCATACAGATTTTTACAAATTGTTCCGTGTCTGCGGGCGAAAAATCCCATATATCCGAATAATAATTTACGCCCGACATAACGGTAAGCGAATTGTCACCGGAGGAATTTAAGGTTTTTTTGAGGCTTTCGGTATTCCCGCTATACATAAACAGCGTATCCGAAAGGTTGATGTGAGAAATTTCCCCCACAGCCCCCCAAAACGGATCCCATATAATCACAAGTGTTTTGGGCGACACCCCGGCCGGCCTCGCGTTTGATACAGCAGCAGACATCGCGCTTGGTATTGCAACATACCTTATGCTTGGTGCCGTATTGGTCTGCCGTTTTGCTTGCCTCATCTCAGGCTGCTTTATGTTCGCTACATTCATCTGCTTCGTACACTCTGCATCCTTACGCCGGGTATCCGCACATACATAATCTATTGCCGAACCCGGAGCGTCAAAAGAAAATACAACGTCGATGCTGCTTTTTTTTGTATTTTCACGCACGGGAAGAATCGATTTTAAGATGTCCTGTGCCTTTTGATACTTAAAAATGCAGTTTTTCCCCGTGTTTAAGTTCAAATCGCTCTTTTCTTCGCACAAAAAGAAAATCTTTTCGGTATTATATTTGTTTAGGTGGATCTGATTGTTGATAAGAAGATAAGATAATTTGTTTGATGTTAAGAATTGTTTGATTTCAGAAGTATTTTTGAATGCGACCGCATTAAATCCAAAATCCCGCCGCCTGTTCACATATTCCGTGAGGCTCACGGCATAGTCATAAGACGTGTCATATATACCTATAAAGCTTTGCATTTAACCTGCCTTTCAATTTTTTTGAAAAGTTTTTTAGTAAGAATCTTTTGTCTTCACTTTTTTATTTCACGATAAAAATATACGCCCTCAAACACCCTCCTGTCAACGACTTTTGGGCTTACAAAAACAAATTCGGCACCATGCATAAAATGCGGTGCCGAAAATATACATCTTGCACAAAGTTTTGTTGGATTGTGACAACAGATCTACGCAAGCTTTCTTCCCATGAGCACGCCCATTGCCGATGCCATCATGAGGCCGCGCGTCCAGCCGCTCGAATCTCCGAGGCAATAAAGTCCGCGTACATTGGTTGTAAGGTCAGGCTCCATCTTGACCTTGTTTGAATAGAATTTAAGCTCGGGGCTGTAGAGAAGCGTTTCCGTAGCAGCAAAGCCCGGAACGACATTGTCCATTGCCTGGATAAAATTAATAATGTTTGTCATCGCACGATAAGGCATTGCCGCCGTAATATCGCCCGCAACCGCATCCGGAAGCGTGGGACGTACATTTGAAAACGAAAGCTCCTTTTCCCATGTACGTTTGCCGTCAAGAATATCTCCGAAACGCTGAACCAAAATCTGTCCGTTTGCAAGCATGTTTGTGAGCTCACCCACTTTTTGGGCATACTCAATCGGTTTGTTGAAGGGAACTGAGAAATTGTGTGAGCAAAGTATCGAAAGATTGGTATTTTTGGACTTGAGCTCCTTGTAGGAATGACCGTTTACGACAGCAAGGTTGTTGTCATAATTTTCCTGGCTTACAAAGCCGCCCGGATTTTGGCAAAACGTGCGGACTTTGTTTTTAAAAGGAAGCGGATATCCCACAAGCTTTGACTCATAAAGTACTTCGTTTACCTCTTCCATGATTTCGTTGCGTACTTCCACGCGCACACCGATATCAACGGTGCCGGGCTTGTGTGCAATATCGTATTTTGCGCAGAGCTTTTCAAGCCACTCCGCCCCGCGTCTGCCTGTCGCGATTACTACATTGTCGGAAAGATATCTTACTTCCTTGCCCTTTTCGTCAAGAATAACGCCCTTTACGACACCGTCGTCGATTATAAGATCCTCGCAGGACTGGTCAAAAATCATTGTGACACCGTGATCCTGCAAAAAGTGCTCTATGTCGGCATAAAGCTGCTGAGCTTTTTCGGTGCCGAGGTGGCGGATCGGACAGTCCACAAGCTTGAGTCCCGCCTTAATCGCACGGCGGCGGATTTCTTTTACCTTGTCGGGGTTGCTTACGCCTTCGACATGCGTGTCCGCACCAAAATCAAGATAAATCGAATCCGTATAATCGATTAAATCCTGGCAGCGGTCGGGACCTATAAGTGTGGGAAAATCACCGCCCACTTCGTAAGAAAGAGAAAGTTTTCCGTCGGAAAATGCGCCTGCGCCCGAAAATCCCGTTGTAATGTTGCAGGGCTTACAATTTATGCAATGTCCGATTTTTGCCTTGGGGCAGCTGCGTTTTTCGATCGGATGTCCTTTTTCTATCATGAGAATCTTTTTTTGGCTTCCCTTTTTTATCATTTCGTATGCCGTAAAAATACCGGCAGGACCGGCACCGACAATAATTACATCATAATTCATATTTGTCACCTCAAAAAAGAAGATTGTTTTAACCGAGTGATTATATCCCAAAACAAAAAAAACCGCAAGTAAAGCAAAAAGCGAATTTACTTTAAATTGAAAACATATTCAATTCTTCTTTTGTAAGTTCAGATAATTTTTTTCCTTTTTCCTTTGAATTTCATCAATCCATATATTTTATACAACCCTGTTCAGTTATCTTCATATATC
>CAVJHK010000100.1:0-2972 GCA_963649295.1 Lachnospiraceae bacterium
ACGCCGTACTGCTTGCTTATATAAAAGAAGCACTGCGTATCTGAACTTTTATAAAATATTAAAAATTTATTTTTGTTTGACAAATGGATTTTTCTGTTATATCTTACATTCTACTGTGCATACAGAATATATTTTGATGGGGTAAAGATATGTCAAAGTATCTTGTAATAGTCGAATCGCCGGCAAAGGCGAAGACGATAAAGAAGTATTTGGGCTCAAATTACGAAGTTATAGCATCAAACGGACATGTGAGAGATTTACCGAAAAGTCAGCTCGGAATAGACATAAATAACGATTTTGAACCGAAATATATTACAATAAGAGGAAAGGGGGATATTCTCGCAAAGCTTCGCCGTGAAGCAAAAAAAGCGGATAAAGTATATCTTGCAACGGACCCTGACCGAGAGGGAGAAGCAATTTCATGGCATCTTGCGGCGGCATTGAACCTTGAAAAAAACAAATATTTGAGAATTACCTTTAACGAAATAACAAAAAATGCCGTTAAAAATTCAATAAAAAATGCCCGGGACATTGATATGAAGCTTGTGGACGCACAGCAGGCACGCCGTGTTCTCGATCGCATTGTGGGATATGAGATTTCGCCTCTTTTGTGGGAAAAAATCAAAAGAGGCTTAAGTGCGGGAAGAGTTCAGTCATCGACTCTCAAAATGATTTGTGAACGCGAGAATGAAATAAATAATTTTGAGCCGAAAGAATATTGGGATATTACGGCAGTTATTTCTTCTCCGGATGTCAAAAAAAATTTTGAAGCAAAGCTTACCGAATACAAGGGCGAAAAAATCGAACTTAAAAACATGAGCGATGTGGAAACGGTTTTAAAGAATCTCAACGGAGAAAAGCCGGTTTTTTCGGAAATTAAAAATTCAAAACGCCAAAAGAAAGCTCCGCTTCCGTTTACAACAAGCACATTGCAGCAGGAAGCGTCAAAACAGCTTAATTTTTCGACTTCAAAAACCATGAAAACAGCCCAAAGCTTATATGAAGGCGTTGAAGTCAAAGGACACGGAACGATAGGCTTGATTACTTATCTCAGAACCGATTCGACAAGAATCTCCGATGAAGCGGAAGCAATGGTAAAAAAATACATTACGGAGAACCTTGGGGCGGAAAATTATTTTGCGGGCGGAAATGAAGACAAGACAGGTAAAAAAATTCAGGATGCTCACGAGGCAATACGTCCGACTTATTGTGATTTGACGCCGAATTCCGTAAAAGACAGCCTTCCGCGTGATTTGTTTAAGCTTTACCAACTTATTTGGAAGCGTTTTACTGCAAGCCGCATGCAGCCTGCGGAATATGTAAGCACAAATGTCAAGGTTGATTTTGGTGACTATAAGTTTTCGGCAACTTCGTCAATCATGTCGAAGCCGGGATTTATGATGGTATATTCCGAAAAAGAAGATGAAGAAAAAAAAGAAGTAAATCTTGATAAGATAAATGAAAAATCGACTTTTGAGTGCAAAGAACTGATTAAAAACCAGCATTTTACTTCTCCGCAGCCTCATTTTACGGAAGCTTCGCTCGTAAAAACGATGGAAGAAATGGGAATCGGACGTCCGAGCACATACGCACCCACAATTACGACATTGCTTGCGAGACATTATGTCACAAAGGAAAACAAAAACATATATGTAACCGAACTCGGTGAAGCCGTGAACAATGTTATGGAACAGGCATTTCCGTCGATTGTCGAGCTTGATTTTACAGCAGTTATGGAAAATCTTCTGGACAGCGTTGCGGAGGGAAGTGTTGAGTGGAAGGCAATTATAAGGGAATTTTATCCGGATCTCGAAAAATCGATAGAAGATGCGAAGGCTACTCTTTCGAATACAAAAATTGAAGATGAGAAAACGGACGTGATCTGTGAAAATTGCGGCAGGAATATGGTTATAAAATACGGACCGCACGGAAAATTTCTTGCCTGTCCCGGATTTCCCGAATGCAAAAATACAAAGCCTTATCTTGAAAAGACGGGAGTTAAATGTCCCGAATGCGGCAAGGAACTTGTTGTATGCAAAACAAAAAAAGGCAGAAAATATTTTGGCTGTGAGGGTTATCCCGATTGCAATTATATGACTTGGCAGTTGCCTAAAAATAAGCAAAAATGATAAAAAAATATGTATAAATATGACCAAATATAAAAAAATGCTTGCAAATTTACTTCAAAAATAGTAATATTTCAATGCGTAATTTGAATCTTGTATTAGGTATTTATCATTATCAAATAAAGGAGGTTTTATCTGATGGGTGTTCAGCTTTTGGACAAAACAAGAAAAATAGGAAATTTATTGCATAATAACAGCTCCAATAAAGTAATCTTTAATGACATTTGTCTCGTTTTAAGCGATATATTGGAGTCAAATATTCTTATCATAAGCAAAAAAGGTAAAGTGCTCGGTGCACAGAATCGTAAGGAAATTGATACAATAGATGAGATGTTGAATTATATCGTCGGAAATTTTATCGATAAGGATTTGAATGAGAGAGTATTAAATATCCTTTCCACAAAGGAGAATGTTAATCTTACAACACTCGGATTTGAATCGGAAGGTATAGAAAAATACGAGGCGATTGTTGTACCCGTTGTTATTTCCGGTGAAAGACTCGGAACTACGTTTATCTATCGAAAAAACGAGAATTATTCGCTTGATGACATTGTCTTAAGTGAATACGGCTCAACGGTTATCGGGCTTGAGATGATGCGTTCCGTGAACGAAGAACAGGTTGAAGAATACAGAAAGGTTCAGGTTGTAAAATCTGCGATAAGTACACTTTCTTATTCGGAGCTTGAAGCAATTGTTCATATTTTCAGCGAACTTGAAGGAAATGAGGGAACACTTGTTGCAAGCAAAATTGCCGACAGCGTCGGAATAACAAGATCCGTTATCGTAAATGCTCTCAGAAAATTTGAAAGTGCTGGCGTTATCGAATCACGTTCTTCGGGCATGAAG
>CAVJHK010000101.1:0-1555 GCA_963649295.1 Lachnospiraceae bacterium
ACAAGATACTTTGACATATCTTTACCCCATCCTGAAAAATTCTGTATGTGACACAGTAGAATGTAAGATATAACAGAAAAAACTTTTTGTCAAACATTAAAAAAAAATATTTTTTAATCAACAATTTTCTTTAAATTCCGAGAAAATCGAACAGTTCTTCAGCCCTTACAAGCGGATACGCTCCGTTTGATATTAATTCAAGACATCCCATCGACATTTTGTCGTTTATTCTCCCCGGCACGCAAAATATATCTTTTCCCATATTTAATGCATGTGAAACGGTTATCATCGACCCAGATCTTTTTTCCGCTTCAATTACGATAACAATATCCGAAAGTGCGGCAATAAGCCTGTTTCTTCTCGGAAAATTTTCGGGATAAGGAGGCGTTTTATAAGGAAACTCCGTTAAAACGGTTCCGTTTTCAATAATGCTTTCATATAATTTTTTGTTTTCCGGCGGATAAATTATGTCTATTCCGGAACCTATTATTCCGACAGTCACTCCGTTTTCCTTGATTACCGCAGCATGTGCTGCAGAATCTATTCCTCTTGCAAGTCCCGAAACAATCGTCACACCTTTTTTTGAAAGCTCTCCCGCAAAGTATTCGGCACATTTTTTTCCGTATTCCGTACATTTTCTTGCGCCTATAATTGCCGCCGTCGCCGTATTTTCTTTTATGTTATTCCCCTGATAATATATCTTTTCGGGCGGTTCATATAACATTTCAAATTTTTTCGGATAATTTTCATGTCCCCTGTATGCAATCTGTACCGTATTCAAACCAAATTCCTCCATGAAAATTTTAATGCCTCATCAATATGAACGTTATGTATTTCTTCCGATTCATCAATATCCGCAATTGTTCTTGCAACCTTTAAAATCTTAAAATATTCATCCGCACGGCAATTAAATCCCGTTATTTTTTCTTTTAAATAAGCGTCAGAATCTCTGTTTTTACAGTATTTGATAATTTCCCTGTCGGTCATATCCGCATTTAATTTTTGACCGTCACCGAATCTTTTTAATTGCATTTTTCGTGCCGAATCCACTTTTTTTTGCAATAAACAATCATCATTAAATTCATCTTCCGTCATATCAAAAACATTGGGTACATATACACTTACAAAAATATCCGAATTATTGATAAAAGAATCGTTTATACCGTTTTTTAAAATACCTTTGTATTTTTGGCTGCATGTGCATTCCGTTAACGGATAAAACCCGCATTTGCAAAGCACGGCGGAAAATATAAATTTAACATTACACGGTATTGTATCAAACATGTCTCCGTTTTTGATTTTAATTTTTTTGTTTTCGACGATATCGTTTATAAGTGAAATATCCTTCCCGCGTGCTTTCATAATTTCATCCCAAAAAACAATTCCGTTATGAACCGCATAAATATCAGATGCACATATATCATTTTAACCCATTATCATTTTTAAATAAGGTCTTTTGTCAAAATCCGATCTTTCATAAATCACGGACCTTATTTTCTGAGTTTCGACAATTTCTTTGTACGTCAAATCGGGACAAAGCATTTTTAAGCTTTCC
>CAVJHK010000101.1:1565-2954 GCA_963649295.1 Lachnospiraceae bacterium
TTGTGACCGCCTGCCACAGAAATTAAAATTGCGAGTTTTCCGTCCTTATTTCCGAATATACCGTCAAATATTCCGTTCTCTTTTGCATCCGGATTAACAATCGGTTTATTTTCGACCTGCGGAAAGCGTATGTTGCAATAATTATTATCATCTGTAACAAAATTTTCAACTTTCGCATCGTCATAAACGGTATTTGGCTTTTTCCAATCCCCTTCCGTCAAAATATCGATAACCCCGTTTAAATTGTCCGCACCTATAACCATAACGTCATCCGTCCAATTAATCCCTTTAAGGTTTTCATTCGGACAAATAATTTTTAAATTATATTTTTTGGCAACAAAAATAAGCGGAAAAAGATTTTTAACTTTACGTATTTTTCCGTCAAGAGACAATTCACCCGTGATCAAATATTTATTTAAATTTTTTTCGGGGATATGACCGAATGCGGTCAAAACAGAAATTGCAATCGGAAGGTCAAAAGAAGTGCCTTCCTTTCGGACTTCGGCCGGATACATATTAACCGTGATATGCTTCGGCAAAAACATAAAGCCGGAATTTTCAACGGCAATCCTGACCCTTTCCTTGGATTCTTTGGTATCACCGTTTACTCCTCCGACCACATTAAAAGTCGGAAGTCCGTTTCTTACATCCGCTTCAACGGATACAAGAATACCTTCGATGCCCGATATGGCACCCGATAAACATTTACAAAACATAAAACTTCTCTTTTTCTCCCAAGGGATTTAAATATAACAAAAGCCTCCTGCTTTCGTCAAGAGGCTTTTAAAAAATATTTTCTATTTATTTTCAAGTAAAATTTTGAGTTCATCCATAAACGTATTTACATCTTTAAATTCCTTGTAAACGGAAGCAAAACGGACATAAGCCACGGGATCAAGATCACGTAACTTATCCATAACCATTTGGCCGATTAAAGAACTCGGCACTTCTCTTTCACCCATATTGTAAATTGCATTTTCGATTTCATCGGTAGCTTTTGTCATCTGTTCTGCGGAAATAGGTCTTTTGTTGCATGATCTGTAAATTCCGGCGGCAAGCTTTTCCCTGTCAAAAGGTTGTCTCGAATTGTCCTTTTTGATTACAAAAAGAGGAATCATTTCTATTTTTTCGTAAGTCGTAAAACGTTTTAAACATTCATCGCATTCACGTCTGCGCCTGATGCTTAAGCCGTCATCCGCAGGTCTTGAATCGATAACTTTGGTATTTTCTTTATTGCAAAACGGACATTTCATATTAAAATCCCCCTTTATCAAAAGCACAAGATATAGTATGATTGTATCTGATTGTATACAATAAATCAACAGGAAAAATTATTTTTTTAAGCTTCCGAATAACATTTTTCGGCATATGCACGTGAAATCAAAACAT
>CAVJHK010000102.1:0-2930 GCA_963649295.1 Lachnospiraceae bacterium
CTTGTTGTTATCGGACTTGATTCAAAAATATTCGGGTTTGATATAGCAAAAATCATTGTAAGCGTGATAATTATTGTTTTAAATTATGTAATCAGCAAGCTTTTTGTTTTTAAGGAAAATAAAAATGTATGATATAAAAGGAGTCGTAAACCTAAAAAAAGGTGAAGGAAGAACATTAAATTCAGGAGGCCTTTGGGTTTATGACAATGAAATCGAATATGTTATCGGAAATATTGCGGACGGGGATTTGTGCGCGGTAAAGGCAAATAACGGATATCCGTTCGGAATAGGATATTATAACAAAAAATCCAAAATAACCGTAAGAATGCTTACGAGAAATCCGGAAGAAGTAATATCCGAAGAATTTTTTAAGAAAAGAATAATTACGGCATGGAATTACCGTAAAAAGGTTGTTGACACAGGATCCTGCAGGCTTGTCTTCGGTGAAGCGGATTTTTTGCCGGGCATTACGGTGGACAAATTTAATGACATAATAGTTGTTCAATCGCTTGCCGCGGGAATAGACCGCTTCAAGGATTTGATCGTAAAAGAGATATTTGAAGTACTTTCGGAAGACGGAATCAAATTACGGGGTGCATATGAAAGAAGTGACGCAAAAGTCAGAGCACTTGAGGGGCTTGAGCCGAGAACCGGATTTTTGACCGGAGAATTTGATACAACGGTCATGATTACGGAAAATAACGTAAAATATTATGTCGACGTGGCAAACGGACAAAAAACCGGATTTTTCCTGGATCAGAAATATAATCGTCTTGCGGTGCAGAAATTGTGCCGTGGTGCCTGTGTTCTCGATTGCTTTACGCATACGGGATCTTTTGCGCTAAATGCGGGAATCGCGGGTGCAAAAAGCGTGCTCGGACTTGACGCTTCCGATACGGCAATTGCGATGGCAACCGAAAATGCCAAACTTAACAATCTTTCGGACAGGGTTAAATTTGAATGTGCAAATGTGCTTGATTATTTGCCGAAAGCCTATAATGAAGGCGAAAAGTATGATATAGTGATACTCGACCCGCCCGCATTCACAAAATCGCGGGATTCCGTCAAAAAGGCGATGAAGGGATATCGCGAAATAAATATGCAGGGCTTAAAGCTTGTTAAAAATGGCGGCTTTCTTTGCACATGCTCATGTTCGCATTTTATGACACCGGATCTTTTTGCGGATGTTATTGAACAGGCGGCAAAGAGTGTGCACAAAAAATTAAGACAGGTTGAATTTCGTACTCAGGCGCCGGACCATCCGATTTTGTGGAACGCCGAAGAAAGCTATTATTTGAAATTTTATATATTTAATGTTGTTGATGAGGAGTGATTTTTTTATGGATAAAATCCTTGATGTTATATCGGATATAATGGGGGAAGCGTTTAAAAATGCCGGATACGATACGGAATATGGGCATGTGTCGGTTTCAAACCGTCCCGATCTATGCGATTATCAATGTAACGGCGCAATGTCTGCGGCAAAAATATACAAGGAGCGACCGATAGATATCGCAAACAAAATTGCGGATATTTTAAAAGAAAAGGAAATGCTTGAATCGGTTGAAGCCGTTATGCCGGGATTTATCAATATAAAAATAAACGGTACGGCTTTATCCGAATATTTAAATCAAATGGCATCCGCAGAAAAGTTTGGATATGAATTAAAGGGAAAGGTAAAAACGGTTATTGTGGACTACGGCGGTGCAAATGTCGCAAAGCCGCTGCATGTGGGACACCTGCGCCCTGCGGTAATAGGTGAAAGCATAAAAAGAATATTTAAATATGCGGGGCATAATGTGATAGGTGATGCTCATCTTGGGGATTGGGGCCTTCAAATGGGCGAAGTGATTTCGGAAATCAGAAGAAGAAATCCGAGTCTTCCTTATTTTGCCCCGGGATTTGAGGGAGAATATCCGGACACGGCACCATTTACGATATCGGATCTTGAAGAAATATATCCGACGGCAAGTGCGAGGATGAAAGAAGACCGGGAATTTGCAAAAGAGTGTCACGAGGCTACGGTTAAATACCAAAAGGGTGAAAAAGGATATAAGGAGCTCGGACGTCATATCATCAATGTTTCAAAGGAAGACTTGAAACGCAATTATGAAGCGCTTGATGTTCATTTTGAGCTTTGGAAGGGTGAAAGCGATGCGGACCCTTACGTTGACAAAATGCTTTCCGATATGATAGAAAAGGGTGTTGTGCATGAAAGCCGGGGTGCGCTCGTTGTTGATATAGCGGAACCGGGCGACAAAAAAGAATATCCTCCGTGCATAGTAAGAAAATCGGATGGTTCGGCAATTTATGAAACGACGGATCTTGCGACTCTTGTTGAACGTGAAGAAGACTATAAGCCGGATGTTGTTATTTATGTGGTTGATAAGAGGCAGGAGCTCCATTTTCTGCAGGTTTTCAGAGCCGCAAGAAAGTCAGGGATAGTAAGAGAGGAAACAGAGCTTAAATTTATCGGAAACGGTACGGTAAACGGCAAAGACAATAAGCCTTTTAAAACACGCGACGGCGGAACACTGCGTCTTGCTTCTTTGATTGAAAACGTAAACAATGCGGTTTATGAGAGAATTATGAATTCTAAGGCGCAGGATGAAAAAGAAGCACTTAAGAATGCAAAGATAATAGGTCTTGCTGCTTTAAAATACGGAGATCTTTCAAATCAGGCAACGAAGGATTATATTTTTGATATCGACAAATTTTGTTCGTTTGAAGGAAATACGGGCCCGTATATTCTTTATACGATAGTCAGAATCAAGTCCATACTCGGTAAATACAAAGAAAAATTCGGTTCTTTGACAGAAAAAGCCAAAATTCTTAAGCCCGAGACCGAGGCGGAAAAAAAGCTCATGCTTAAAATCTCCGCTTTTTCGGAAATGACGGACAATGCAATGCGTGATATGGCACCGCATGTT
>CAVJHK010000103.1:0-2835 GCA_963649295.1 Lachnospiraceae bacterium
CTTATATCGTGGCTCATTCTGGCAAGAAAATTTGTTTTAACCGCATTCGCCTCTGTAGCTTCAGCTATTTTTTCATGCAAGGTCACAGCCATGCGCGAAATACTGTTTACAACATCACCGATTTCATCCGTTGCGGAGGTCTGCGCTATTTCCTCAAGATCGCCACTTGCGATATCCTTGGCGTCCCGACTCAGTTTTTTGATTCTTTTTATGGGATTATCGCTTATTACGGAAGCTATAATAAGAGACAAAATAACAAGCCCCACCGCCATCAATATGCATACGACAAAAGCAGGATGATACTTTTCGGAAAGCATCTCTGCCTCTTCGGGAGTTTTTGCAACCCTTTTTATTACCGTCATTGCCATGCTGTTTGCATAGAGCGCAAAAAAAACAAGAACAACTCCCTGCATAAAACCGATGCAAAGAAGAAGCTTGCTCCTTATTGACGCCTTATACAAAAACCAATCGATTATGTTCTTCATGTTTCCCCCATTAAAAAAAATCCTTGACACAATCCTTATTTTATCAAGTTACTTTTCCCGTATCAATAAAATAGCTATAAAAACAACTAAATTTAAGTGGATTTTTTGAAAAACGGAAAGTATAATGATGATATAAGGGTAACACGTGCAAAGCACGAAGCAATCCGCTTAATGTTAATACAAAATACAAAAAAATCAAAACGGAGGACTTAACATGAAACTCATAAAATCTTCTTTTGGCACGACCGCGTCCGGACAAAAGGCAACTCTTTATACAATCGAAACCTCGTCCGGTTCAAGCGTTTCCTTTACCGATTACGGTGCAAATGTTGTTTCAATCAAAATGCCCGACAAGTCCGGAAAAATCGCAGATATCGCTCTCGGCTACGATGACGTAAAAGGCTATGACGAAAACGGAACCTATTATGGTGCTTTCGTCGGAAGAAACGGAAACCGTATCGCAAATGCCTCTTTCACATTAAACGGCAAAAAATACGAACTCGAAAAAAACGACGGAATAAACAATCTCCACAGCGGTTTTAAGGGATACAATAATTTTTTCTACGAAACAGAAATTTTTGAAGAAGAAGACGGCATCACAATAGAGTTTTCACGACTGAGCCCGGACTTAGAGCAGGGTTTCCCCGGAAATCTCGATGTAAGCGTCGCCTATACACTTACCGAAGACAACGAGCTTGTAATTGAATATCATGCCGTTTCCGATGCAGACACGGTCGTAAATATGACAAATCACACATTCTTCAATCTTGACGGCGAAAATTCAGGAAGCATCACAGACACATATCTTATGATTGACGCAGACTCGTTTACCCCCACCGATGATCATCTTATTCCGACAGGAGAAATAAGACCGGTTTCCGGCACACCGATGGATTTTAAGAAATCGACAAAAATAGGCGACAGAATCGAAGATGATTATCTTCCCTTAAAGCAGGCGGGCGGATACGATCACAATTATTGCTTAAACAATTCCGGAACCGATTGCGAATTTGTTGCTGAAGCCGTAAGTCACAAATCCGGAAGAAAGCTTGAGGTTTTCACCGACCTTCCCGGAATGCAGTTTTATGCAGGCAATTTCATTGACGGAAAAGCAAAAGGAAAAGGCGGATACGTTTACAAAAAACGTGAAGGCTTCTGTCTCGAAACACAATATTATCCCGACGCATGCAACGAAAAGCCTTATTTTAAGTCATCCGTTCTTAAAAAAGGCGAGGAATACGATTCGACAACAATTTATAAATTTTCTGTTGTAAAATAAATATAATTTAATACCGTAACAATTCTTACGGCAAATTCCTATATTTACGATATTGTCACAAATAAAACGACACGAAGGAGACTCCTTCGTGTCGTTTATTATTTCTGTTTTGTTTTTTTATGCAAATTCTGTCTTGTATTGTTTTATTTTGTTCCGTAAATTCTGTCTCCGGCATCACCAAGACCGGGAACAATATAACCGTTTTCATTTAAATGCTTGTCAAGCGCACCGATATAAATATTTACATCGGGATGAGCCGCCTGCAATCTTTCAACTCCTTCGGGAGCAGCAATAAGGCAAAGGAAACGAATTTTCTTGATTCCGCGCTTTTTGAGAAGTGTGATTGCGGCATCTGCCGAACCTCCCGTTGCAAGCATGGGATCCACAACAAATACATCACGCTCGGTAATATCCTGCGGGAGCTTGCAAAAATATTCATGAGGCTCCAATGTTTCTTCGTCTCTGTAAAGACCGATATGTCCAACCTTTGCATTGGGAGTAAGCTGTAAAACACCTTCCGCCATTTGCATGCCCGCTCTCAAAATAGGCACAACGCAAAGCTTCTTACCTGCTATTTCCTTAACCGTCGTCTTTGTGATGGGAGTTTCGATTTCCTTATCGGCAAGAGGAAGATTACGGCTTGCTTCATAATAAATAAGCATTGCGACCTCCGTAACAAGAGAACGGAATTCCTTTGTGGACGTATCCTTAGATCTCATGATTCCGATCTTATGCTGAATAAGCGGATGATCCATAATGTAAGTTGTTGACATAATTAGCCTCCTGAAAAATTATAAACTTTTTATAACCCAAGTTCGGACGCATTATAGCACTTTTGATTTTATGATACAAGGGGGCAAAAATTTCAAATTTTTGATGCAAAGTCCCCTGCAAGGTAAAGAATATTCACAATCCGCTCCGCTGTATGCCCGTATAAAAGCGGTACTGCATCAAAATTCATTTTTTTAAAAAATGAAAGCGGCATTTTTTTTAAAATGCCGCCTTCAAAGTATGGGGTAGTTGTGAAAAAATTACTTTATAAACTTGTTTGGTGTGATAAAAAGTACAAAT
>CAVJHK010000104.1:0-1117 GCA_963649295.1 Lachnospiraceae bacterium
ACATATAGTGGTTGTCTTTTTCATCTTCATAATCAATTGTTCCTTATCCGGAATATACAAAACATAACATAACAAAAAGCCCGCTCATCTTTTTGCGGACAGATGCACGGGCTTTAAAATACATTTTTTTGTTAATCACCGATTGAATAATACACGACTTAAGCTTTGTGACGAGCAAATGTCCTATTTCAATCCTCTTAAGATACAACCGGTTACTTTGCGTGATATTCTGAAGCTGTTAAGCTTTATCACATCACATTTTGCCATGTTTTTGGGGCCGAACATGCCGTCGCCCTCGGTAATGATGACTCCGGTCTTTTTTCCGTATCCGGAGCACGAAAGTGCGGTATCCCATTCGGTTACGGTCCATGGCAGAAGGCTTCCGACCAGATATTTCTTCGAAAAACGTATTTCGGCGGCATCGGAAAGTTCACTTCCAAAATCACAAATAACATATTGATAGTCTCTTCCCCGCCACCTTTTAACATCCTCCGTCAGCACGCGTTTACCTACCGTAATTTTGTCAAAATCAAAAGAATAGCTTTGTGATCCCGTGAACGCATGCCTGTCCTCAATATATTCCAAATTTCCCTTTTCGTTGCAGTCGAGTAACAGCACACGTCCTTTTTTCTTTTTTTGCAAGAGTTCCGCAAGCATGAGCGAAAACCAGGTGCCGTGATACGCGGTCGGAACGCCCGTAACGGCAATCCAGACACCTTCCTCGTTCTTTTTTACCTTTCCCGACTTTTTAAGCCCGTTCAAATCCTCCTTAAGCTCTGCAGTGCTTAAATATACGTTTTTTCTTTTTCTCAAAGCTTTATTCACAATCTTTTTGAATCCTGCCGGCGCTACGGGCGTAAACATCAGCATATATTCAAAAATCTTTCCGAGAGCATATATATCCGTCAAAAATGTCACATTTGTGCCCTCGTTCTGTTCCGGTGCCGAATACCCTCTTGTCCCGTAAATCAATGTGTCCGACGTTTTTTTTGTGCAACAAACAGCACTGCCGAAATCAATTAGCATTGCTTTTTTGTCGGATATGATTATATTTTCCGGTTTCAGGTCAAGATGAAGTACAAGGTGTGCGGGATTATGAATATAAATCAGAATTTCG
>CAVJHK010000104.1:1236-2749 GCA_963649295.1 Lachnospiraceae bacterium
GACTCACCTTCGATAAATTCCTCGGAAAGAAATGTAAATCCGTCTTTTTTCCATATATCGTAGACAATCGGAATTTGCGGACTTTTGAATTTTTGTAAAATGATTGCTTCTTTAAGCAGCAGATCATGATCGGGATGGTGTTCGGAAAGGCATTTGATTATGCGCCTTGCCTTCAGGCTCTTGTGTTCGGCAAGTATCACCGCCCCATAACGGTTCTCCTTCAAAACCTTAAGGACAAGATACCCGTCGATATCAATTTGCATGATCCTTTTTCTCCTTTCTTTTTTATTTGTTTTGTTTTCGGACCACGCATAAAGTATATTTGAATTGAGCTTTTACGGCAATATCCCGAATAGCCAAAAATCAGGACGCAAATTATACAAATTGCACAAAAATTCCCGGTCTTTTTTTATGCTTCAAATAATCCGTGTTTTCAAGTTTATTTATTGACTTTTGAGCTGCGAATGACTATACTTACGTGTTACAAAAGGAGATATATATGGAAATCAAAAAAATAAACGAAAATCAAATAAGGTGCATGTTGACCAAGGATGACCTTTCGGAACGCGACCTCAACGTATCGGAACTTGCATATGATTCGGATAAGGCAAGAGAACTGTTTTCGGAACTTCTCGTTACCGCATCGGCCGACCTTGATTTTGATACCGACGGAATTCCGATTGTTATCGAAGCCGTTCCCATGTCTCATGGTTCCCTTATGCTCCTTGTCACCAAGTCAGCCATGCCTGCGGAATGTCTTAATTTTGACTCAATAAAATTATCAAACACAGACGATGACGGTGTTTTGGACGCCTTCAACATAAATAACGATTTTGAAACGCTTAATTTAAACGATGCCGGAGCAGCACTTTCGGAAGACGATATAGTGCCCGGAGATTCAGACATTGCAAGCGATTCGGAACCTCCTGCGGATGACGGTTCGGTTGAGCTTTCCGCTCCCGACCCTCAGCTTGTTGCAGACATTTTTAATGCCTTTACGGCAATCCAAAAGCTTATCGGAAATCGTACGATTACGGAAAAGAAAGAAAAGGCAGAAAAAAAAGAGGCCTATGTCAACCCTCCCGAAGCCCCGGCGTCAAAGCCGGTTATTAATTTGATGTGCTTTGCTTTTAACTCCGTATCCGAAATACATAATCTTGCGAAGGTTCTTTTGCCTCTTTATTCCGGCAAAAATACACTTTACAAGTCATATACCGACGGAAAATATTTCCTTGTTTTAATGAAGGGAAATTATAATGACCGAAAATTTTCAACCGTTTGCCACATATGTTCCGAATACGGAACACATGTGCGCATGCGGTATGCTTCAGTAGCATTTTTTGATGAACACTTTAAGGTTATCTACAAAAACAATGCCCTGCAAATGCTTACTTTCCAAGATAAGCATTGATTTGGTCGACAAGCGAATCAACATCAATTCCGTGAACCATGCAGGCTTCCTCAAGCGTTTCACCCTGAGCAGAAGGGCATCCTACACAATGCATTCCGGCAT
>CAVJHK010000105.1:0-2703 GCA_963649295.1 Lachnospiraceae bacterium
GACAAAGAAACAGAAACCGATTACAAGAATTTTCTGTCGGATGACGCTTCACTTCTCACCGATTTAAAAGAAAAGAAAAAGAGCATATATTTGCATTCTGTGAGAATTGCTTATGTTGCGGAAATAATTGCCGGCAAAATAAACGCAAATAAAGATTTTGCACGTGTAATTGCACTTTACCATGAGATAGGGAAAGCCTTTTCCGATGATTATATTACGGAAACAATCGATATTTTGACACGTGAAAATTTTCCCGAATCCGTAATAAAAGCAATAAATGAAATAATAAATAAGGATAAGCTTATATTTACAACAAAAGAAGCCGCAATCGTCGCAATAAGCGATACGGTTATTTCGACATATTTTTATTTAAAAAAGAATATGCCGTATAAAGCGTCCCCCGAAAAAATCACGGATAACGTAATGTCAAAATATATGCTCGGCGGGAGGCTTGACTTAAGTTTCCTTTCCGTTAAGGACTGCAAGGACATAAAGGATTCTTTTGTGGAAATACTGTATAATTTCGGAAAGGAAAATTAAATGAACGTTTTTTTTGAATCGGAAGTCGATTTGACGGATATTTTTGATTTTGACATATATGAAGAAATAAAAAGAACAATCAAAGAAACGGTCGATTATTTAAATTGCCCTTATGAAACAGAAGTAAATGTACTCTTTACAACAAATTCCGAAATTCAAAAATTAAATTCGGAAAACAGAGGAATAGATAAGCCGACCGACGTACTTTCTTTTCCGATGATTGAATGGGATACTCCGTGTGATTTTAATTTTTCGGAAGAAGACGAAATCACACTTTGCAATCCTGACACAGGAGAGCTTATGCTCGGTGACATTGTTGTTTCTGTAGATAAAGCTATCGAACAGTCAAAAGAATACGGACATTCCTTAAAAAGAGAGGTTTTGTTTCTCATTGCCCACAGTATGCTGCATTTGTTCGGATTTGACCACATGGATGATTCGGAACGTGAAAAAATGGAAAACATGCAGCGTGAAATATTAAACAATATCGGTATTACAAGGTAAAAAAATTGAGTGATTCAAAAAAAAATTCATTTTATATTTCGGGAATTATTTTAGCTCTGGCCTCGGTTATATCAAGGTTAATCGGGCTTTTTTTTCGTATACCGTTAACAAGAATACTAGGTGACACAGGATACGGCGCTTATTCAAATGCCTATGCGATTTACAATCTTGCGCTTCTTCTTTCGACGTTCGGAATGCCGACGGCAATTTCACGACTTGTTTCAAAAAGAGAAACGTTAAAGGAATATAAAAGTTCCCATAAGGTGTTTAAAATAGGACTTCTTTTGTCCTCGGTGCTCGGACTTATTATGTCGCTTATCGTTTGGTTTTTTGCCGAAGAAATAGCACTTTTCTTAACAAAATCCTCACAAAGCGCAATTCCCTTAAAGGCGCTTGCTCCTACAATTTTTGTTTTTTCGCTCCTTGGTGTGTTCAGAGGCTTTTTCCAAGGAAAAAATACAATGATTCCGACATCCGTTTCACAAATACTTGAGCAAATTGTGCATGTCATAGCAGGTCTTATTTTTGCAAAGCTTTTCATAAATATATATGAGGACAACATAAACAAATATGCTTACGGCGCATGCGGCGCAACACTCGGCACTTTAATGGGCGCATTTTTTGCCTTAATTTTTCTTTTATGCATATATTTTATGTATAAGCCTTATTTAAAGCAAAGGACTTTGAAGGATAAACATACTGCTGAAAGCACAAAAGCTGTCTTATTTTCGATTGTATTTACAGTTTTGCCGATTATTTTGAATCAGGTGCTTTATTCGCTTACGGGTAACCTGGACCAGTTTATTTATAACAATATCCTAAATCAAAAGGGTGTGGGAGAAGAGGTTCGCCTTGTATCTTTCGGCAGATATAACGGAAAATTCATTGTGCTTACAAATATTCCGCTTGCGATAGCATCGGCAATCGGTGTCGCAATTATTCCGAATATTACGCGTGCTTTTGAAAAAAAAGACAAAGAATCACTTTATTCAAACATATACAAAGCTGTAAAATTCAACATGATGATTGCGATTCCATGCACACTCGGACTTATGGTGCTTGCAGGTCCCATTATGAGCGTGCTTTTTGGTGACATATCTGAAATGTCCGAACGTCTCATGCTGATCGGCGGAATAAGCATAATATTTTATGCATATTCGACAACAACAAACAATATTTTGCAGGGAATGGGAAAATTTCGTTTCCCCGTTATTCATGCCGTTGTCGGAATCATAATTTATGCCTTTACGGATGTTATGCTTTTAATGTTCACAAATCTCAATATTTATGTGCTTGCGATCGGATATACCGTATTTCCGCTTACAATAGGAATATTAAACTTTTTTACAATTAAGCACGAAACAAGATACCGGCAGGAAATACTTAAAACATTCATATTGCCGTTTATTTTTTCCGTTTATATGGCGGCCGGTGCATTTTTTTCATATAAAGGATTATATAAATTATTTAAAAACGAAATCGTGGCATTGTTTCTTGCAATTATGGTAGGAATAATTGTTTATGTAATATTTATGCTTTTCACAAATACTATCACAAAGGAAGAATTACAAGAACTTCCATTTGGAACAAAGATCATAAAAATTTTTAAAAAGACCGGTTTTTTGAATGAAAGAAAATTTGAATAAAAACAGAATAGCT
>CAVJHK010000106.1:0-938 GCA_963649295.1 Lachnospiraceae bacterium
GCATTCAGACGTGCCGCAAGACTTATTTTTCAAAAATATCAGACGGCAATCGGCTTTGTGTTCAAATTTATAATATCGTTTGCGGCTTATTCGCGCATTGTTGCCGAACTTCCCTATAATGACAGCTTGGATGAGCTTTGGCTAAAGCTTATATTCGGAATTATAGGCGCCCTTGTGCCGCAAATTATTACGATAGCGCTGCTTGTGATTGTTTCACTTTACGAAATATTTTCGGTTTCGCCGATTATGGCACTTCTTGTATTTGTGATGCTGCTTGTACTTTATTGCTTTGCCGCAAGGTTTTCGGGAAAGTTTGCATATGTTGTGATTGCGATTCCGCTCCTCATGAAATTCAACATGCATTATATGATTGCTCTTCTCCTCGGAATGACGGCCGCACCTGCGGCGATTTTTCCGGCAATGGTCGGAGTTATGTCTTATTATGTTTTTGCGGCGGCCAAAACGGCAATGGTTGGGAGCACCGTATCCTCAATGGATGACATCCTTGCTCTCTACATAAAATTTATCGACTGCATATTCGAAAACAAAGAAATGTTTTTTGTCATGCTCATATTCGCGGCGGTAATAGTCATAATGTGGGCGCTCAGACAAATCAAATTCAGTTACAGCTTTGAGCTTACAATCTTTGCGGGCGGAGCCCTGATGGTGATTTTGCATGCCGTTCTTGCGGGCTTTATGTCAATAAAATTAAGCTATGTGATACTCGGCACAATGCTTTCGATGCTTTGTGTTTATATAGTTCAGTTTTTCAGAATGGTTCTTGACTATTCTGCCGTCGAAGCGGTTCAGTTTGAGGACGACGACTATTATTATTATGTAAAAGCGGTTCCTAAGCTCGATCGGGTGGTTCTCGGAGAACTTAAGCCCACTGAAGCGGATGGACTTGCCGAAAAAGAAAATGCCGAAAAGTCGGGAAA
>CAVJHK010000106.1:985-1732 GCA_963649295.1 Lachnospiraceae bacterium
TTACAACGAATTTGTCGAAATGCTTAATAACGGCACCGTTGAAAACGACAAAACGTCAGGTGAAAACGACAAAACGAAAACAGATTCTTTTGATTCGGATAATGAAAATACGGATACAAATTCCGAAACGGAATCGGGCGCGATTAGGACTTTAAAGAAATTGCAAATCGACAAAATCCTAAGCCATATGAAAGCACTTAAAAAGACCCATATTCAGGAAATTGCCGAACAATCCGAAAAGGAAAAGTCCGGAAAATCGGTTCTTGACGATGACGACGAAGAATGGGAGACGGATTCAAAAAATTAAAAGACACGCAAACAATACCGGCAAAAAAACACAAGCAAATAATTAGGAAAACCAAATGAGCGATTTGACGATAATCTTAGAAAACATAAAAAGTATATTCTCGTTTCCCAAAATCCGCATTCTTGACATTGTTGAGATTTTGATTATTTCCTGTATCATATATTATATTGCAAAGTGGATAAAAAACACGCGTGCGTGGGTAATCGTAAAAGGAATAATTGTAATTCTTGTTTTTTGGGGAATTGCATATCTCCTTGATTTTGAAGTAATTATTTGCCTTATCACCAATACGATAGGCGTGGGAATTACGGCAATCATCATATTGTTCCAGCCGGAGCTCAGAAAAGCCCTCGAAAATCTGGGGCAGAAAAGCGTTGTTTCGTTTGGATTTTTGGCATCCGATACAAAAGTCGCGCGTGAGGAATTTTCCGACAAAACGG
>CAVJHK010000106.1:1759-2510 GCA_963649295.1 Lachnospiraceae bacterium
TGAGCTTGCAAAAACAAAGACGGGAGCTTTGATTGTAATAGAACAGGAAACACCCCTCAAGGAATACGAAGACACGGGAATCAGGCTTGACGCAGTTGTTACGTCGCAATTGCTTGTAAATATATTTGAGCACAACACGCCTCTTCATGACGGAGCCGTGATTGTCTGCGGAAACAGAGTGACAGCGGCGACATGCTATCTTCCGCTTTCCGACAACATGAAGCTGTCAAAGGATCTTGGCACCCGCCACAGAGCGGCTGTCGGCGTGAGTGAGGTTACGGACAGCCTGACGATAATTGTGTCGGAGGAAACGGGCAAGGTTTCGCTTGCTCAAAAGGGAAGCCTTGTTTACAACGTGGACGGCGAATTCCTGCGCACAAAGCTTACCGAACTTATCAAAAAAAAGGATCAGCACGGCAAAAAGCAGCTTTCGCTTAAAAAATAACAATCATTAAAGGCAATTCGGATGAAGAAGAAAATAAGACATTTTTTAAAAAAAATATCGAACAATTTGGGGCTTAAGATTTTCTCCTTTTGTTCCGCATTTGTTATATGGATTGTTGTCGTAAACAACATCGATCCCATTAAAACGGTCACGATTTCGGATATTCCGGTCACAATCGCAAACATGGAATCGCTCACGGCAAAGGATCTTGTGCCCGCAGTCGTTTACGGAAACCAAATCGATATTACGATAAAGGCCCGAAAATCGATTTGCGATTCAATAACAAGCGACAATATCATTGCAACA
>CAVJHK010000107.1:0-651 GCA_963649295.1 Lachnospiraceae bacterium
GTTGTCAGCATTGTGATCCCTGTATATAATCAATTTGATTATACATGGCATTGTTTGAAAGCCATTTTGGAGAATGTTCGGGATATTCATTATGAGGTTATTGTCGCAAATGATTGTTCAAATGATTTAACAACAAGGCTTGATGAAATTTGTTCCGGCATCCGTGTGATAACGAATAAAGAAAATTTGAGATTTTTGTTAAATTGCAATAAGGCAGCCTCGTATGCGAGGGGAAAGTATATTGTATTTTTAAATAACGATACACAGGTGCAGAAAAACTGGTTAAGTGCTTTGCTTAATCTCATGGAAAAAGACCGGACTATTGGCCTTGTTGGTTCAAAACTTTTGTATTCTGACGGATACCTGCAGGAAGCGGGCGGAATTATATCGAAGGACGGTTCGGCATGGAATTACGGAAATCGCCGAAATCCGCAAAATCCCGAATTTAATTATGTGAAGGAAGCTGATTATGTTTCGGGCGCGTCTGTCATGATCCGTAGGGATTTGTGGGAGCAAATAGGCGGATTTGACGAAAGATTTATACCGGCATATTATGAAGATGTCGATTTGGCCTTTGAAGTGCGTGCACGCGGATATAAAGTCAAGTATCAGCCGCAGTCTGTTGTGGTTCATTTTGAGGGAGTGTCAAAC
>CAVJHK010000107.1:661-2508 GCA_963649295.1 Lachnospiraceae bacterium
GGACGGATCTTAATTCGGGGCAAAAGTCTTATCAGGTTATAAATCGCCAAAAATTTTATGATAAATGGAAGGAAATTCTTAAAAGAGAAAATTTTTCGAACGGAGAACATGTATTTCTTGCAAAAGACCGAGCGCAGCTGAAAAAACGGATTTTGGTGGTGGATCAGTATGTTCCGCATTATGATCGGGATGCGGGCGGAAAATGTACATATATGTATCTTCTCATGTTTGTGAAAATGGGCTTTAAGGTCACCTTTATCGGAGATAATTTTTATAAGCATGAACCGTATACGAGTGATTTGAACATGCACGGCATTGAAGTGCTGTACGGCAGTTTTTATGCGGAGAACCGTGAGACATGGCTAAAAGAAAATTTACATTATTTTGACTATGTATATTTGCAAAGACCGCATATCGGCATCAAGTATATTGATTTGGTAAAGCGATACGGGCATGCCAAAGTTATATATTTTGCGGTGGATCTTCATCACGTGCGGGAGTACAGGGAGTATCTTATCACCGGAGATGAGAAGAAACTTAAATCTTCGAAACAATGGAAGAAAATCGAGCTTGAGCTTTTTGAAAAAGCGGATGTCGGCCATGTGGTCGGAAGTTATGAGCAGGAAATTGTACAGAAAAAATTTCCGAATAAGCCGATTCGCAACATTCCGATTTATATTTATGATAATATTCCGGATGATATCGATAAGAATTTTTGTGCCCGAAAAGATTTGCTTTATGTGGGAGGCTTTGGGCATCCGCCGAATATTGATGCTGTTTTGTGGTTTGCAAAAGAAGTATTTCCGAAGCTTCTCGCAAAATATCCCGATATGAAATGGCATGTGGTAGGCGGATCGGCTCCTGATGATATAAAGGCACTCGCAAGCAGGAATATTCTGATCGAAGGCTTTAAAACGGATGAAGAGCTTCATATGCTCTATAGGACCTGCCGCATGGCTGTTGTGCCGTTACGCGTCGGTGCGGGAGTAAAGGGAAAAGTTGTTGAAGCGGCTTATTATCAAATCCCGCTTGTAACGACAGATATCGGCGCCGAAGGCTTAAGCACTGCCGAAGGAAATATGGCTGTAGAAAATGACGCGGAAAAGATGGCCGCACTTATTTGCGGTCTTTATGAGGACTATGATAAGCTGCGTCTTATGTCGGACGGCGGCAAAGAGTTTATCCGGAATTATTTCACTGAAGAAAAAGCACTGGAAGTGCTAAAAAAAGATATCGATCCCGAAGTGCCGGAAAGAGATATCAATCCGGTATCGTGGTGACCCAAAAGTAATTTGACAAAAAAGGAATTTTGGGATGTTAAAAAAGCTTGTAAAAGAAAAAAATCCTTTTGAAGGAAAGACGGTTATATTTGTTCCGAATGATAATGATCCCCAAAATGCCGATGGGGTAAAAGGGCATCTGGAAGTGACGGGAGAATCAAAGTACAATCCGAAATTTTATGAAAAATACGTAAAACGGTGCTTTGATATTGTATTTTCCTTTTGCGGTTTGGCGTTGATAAGCCCCCTTATGGCAGTAATATTTTTGTCCGTAAAGGCAGAGGATCATAGGAATGCTTTCTTTATACAAAAGAGGATAGGACGAAATAAGCGATATTTTAAATTGCATAAATTCCGTACTATGAAAATGTCTGCGCCTCATGATGTGCCCACGCATATGCTTGGAGATTATGATAAGTATATTACAAAAGTGGGTAAATTTATTCGCAGGTACAGCCTGGATGAGCTTCCGCAGCTTTGGGATATTTTTGTGGGGAATATGAGCTTTATCGGCCCGAGGCCCGCTTTGTGGGATCAGGATTTGCTTGTGGCGGAGCGCGACAAATA
>CAVJHK010000108.1:0-2417 GCA_963649295.1 Lachnospiraceae bacterium
CAATATATGAATGACCGTTTCTCGGCGCAACATAAATTTCAGGTCTTTTTTCTTCATTTACACAAAGTTTTATTTCGGCATTCACCGTTTCGAACGCGAGATCCGGAAAATTGTTTTCTTCGCTCAGGTGTCCTAGTATCACTGTCCTTAAAGCGCTTTTCGGATCGTTGCATATTTTTGAAACAAGCTCCGCACAGGTATCATTCGAAAGATGTCCCAAATCGCTTTTTATTCTTTCCTTGAGATAATATGGGTAAATTCCCGCCTCAAGCATCCTTTCGTCATGATTCGACTCGATATAAAGGACTTTTGAATCGACAAGCTTCTTAAAAATCCCGTCATTATAAAATCCGAGATCCGTCGCAACGCCTATTTTTTTGCCTTCACACGTAAAACAATATGCAACAGGCTCTACGGCATCATGTGAAATCTTAAACGGAGAAACCAAAATATCTCCTATCATAAAATCCTTTTCATATTCCACAAAACGAATAAGACTTTTGTCGTGACTGCCTATCTGAATTTTGCCGCTTAACATTGCATTATAGGTACCTTTTGTCAGATAAACCGGAATTTCTTTTTTTCTCAAAAAAACTCCTACGCTTTTTATGTGGTCTCCATGCTCATGAGTAACAAGTAACGCATCGATGTCATCGATACTTTCACCTATATTTTTGAGTTCTTCATCCGTTTTTTTTAAACTTACCCCCGCGTCAATCAAAATTCTCGTAATATCCGAAGACACAAAAATACAATTTCCGCTGCTTCCGCTGAAAAGACTGCAAAATTTCATATTACACCCAATGAATTTGAATTTCATCCTTATCTTTTATTATATCTATAAATTGCGCGCTCATTCCGTTTAACGAAATCTTAAGGTCTTTTCCCATGGGCTTATTTATATCAAAGCCGCTCTTGTCAAGCGCATCAACCATTCTGTATTCATTTTTTCCGGAAAGAGTAAGAGGCATTCCGTTAAAAATAACATTAATTTGGCTCACGTCTCCGTTTAAAACCCGAACCGCGTGTTCACCATTATTCCCCGCATTTTCAGGTGATTTACTTAAATTCCCGGCTGTTTTCTCATCGTCCGCAGAATTTTTTGTATTATCGTCTTTTATTTCTTCTTTCTTTACGGTTTCAACCTTGAAATTTTCGTAAACCCTTGTATCCTTATCCGCTTTTTCGTTATTTACATAAATTCCGTCTTTATTGTCTATGTCAAGCATTTCAAGTATTTGCGAAACCGTATAATAATCAAGATTTACAAGCGCATCTCCGTTTTTAATCGCATAAAATTTTGAAACCAGCTCTCCGTTTGCCAAAATAAATTTAGGGCACTTGACATGCTTTCCGTCAACATAAAAGCCTATCGTTTCTTTAAATTCAGGAATACTACCCACTTCTATATATGCGTCTTTTCCCGCCGTCGACGGAATGATTTTTATGTCGTCGTTCGGCTCAACAAGCGTATTTACGGACGCAGGCTTATTGTTTACCGTAATAACCGCACTGTCTCCCGGTTCACCGCGGACAAGTCTTGCTTTCAAATTTAACGTATATTCGATCGGAAGCCCGCGCTTTGGGAAAAGATCCGAATTCGGATATCCCGCGGCAATTGCAGCATCCGTTACCGTAAGCTTGTTGTTGTCGTAAAGCTTTATCGGCTCTTTGTTAAACTGCACATATATAAAATTATTCTTTTTTTCGTAATAATTCAGGCATATACCGATCGGTGTAACATATTCCGGTGCCGGCACAAAATCCGTACCGACGCTTTTTACAAAAGACAAAACTTCCGCACCGCGGAGCGCCACACGTTCTTCTCTTACCCCAAGTTTTTTAGCCAAAGCACCCGCAAAGCCCTTGATTTTTCCGCCGCCGCCGACAATAAAGCATGCCGAAACGGTTTTGCCGCCGTTCATTTCGATTATTTTTGAAGATATTTTTTCGGCAAGCTCGTTTATTTTAGCAGATATTTCATCATAAAGAATGCTCGCGTCCGTTTTTTGTTTTAATCCCATTATATCAACATAGGAAATCGTTTTTTTCTTTTTTGTGAGCGAAAGCTTCATTTCTTCCGCCGTATTAAATTCGACAAGATGATTTTCCGCAATAATTTCGGTAAGAGAGTCTCCGGCCATCGGAATCATTCCGTATGCGATAACGCTGCCGTCCTTTGTAAGACAGATATCGCTTGTTCCCGCTCCTATATCCACAAGAGCGATATTTAAAAGCCTGAATTTTTCGGGTATTGCAACAAGCATTGCCGCAATGGGCTCAAGCGTCAAAGTATTTACCTTTAATCCCGCCTTTTCTACCGTAGTATACAAGCCTTCTATAACTTCATCGGGAAGAAAAGTCGCAAGCACATCGGCACCGATTTTCTGCGCTCTGTGGTCTTTTAAATTTGAAAT
>CAVJHK010000109.1:0-2405 GCA_963649295.1 Lachnospiraceae bacterium
GGATGTGTTTTTTCAAAGAGGGATGCGGAAAGGAGAATGTGCGATGCTGGAGCTTGTACCGGTTCATGACAGACTTATACGTGAATTGCAGGAGGAAAGAGAGCATGAGGTTTTGTCGCCCTATGCGGCTTTTTCGGATATGACGCGTGGGCGTGCCGTCACCGAAAAAGAATGCGACATGCGCCCGTGCTATCAGCGTGACCGTGACAGAATCCTTTATTCAAAGGCGTTCCGCCGCCTGAACGGAAAAACTCAAGTGTTCCTTGCGCCGCAGGGAGATCATTACCGCACAAGACTCACACATACCCTGGAGGTGGCGCAGACGGCCCGCGCGATTTCAAAGGCGCTCCGCCTGAATGACGATCTCACAGAAGCGATTGCGCTTGGCCATGACCTCGGGCATACGCCGTTCGGACATGCGGGAGAACGTGCGCTCAACAAAATAATGAACGAAAATTACGGACTTTCCTTCAAGCACTTTGAGCAAAGCATCCGTGTGGTTGATTTGATCGAAAAGCACGGAAAAGGATTGAATCTTACATGGGAAGTGCGTAACGGAATCCTAAACCACCAGATGGATACGATTCCCCAAACTCTTGAGGGGCGAGCCGTCCGACTTTCGGACAAAATGGCATACATAAATCATGACATAGAGGACGCAATCCGGGGCAATATAATCAAAGATACGGATATACCGGCGCGTTTTACGGATGTTTTGGGGCTGACGCTCACCTCACGCCTGAATACGGAAATTCATGATATAATAAAAACAAGCATCGACCTTGCCGATGTAAAAATGTCAGACGAAATGAACGAGGTGCTTTTGGATTTAAAGGCATGGATGTTTGAACATGTTTATACAAATCCCGTCGCAAAGGGACAGGAACACAAGGCGGAAGAGCTTGTAATCGAACTTTTTAACTATTACCTTGAGCATACCGAGCTTTTGCCGGACGACTACCGAATCATGATTACGGAAAAGGACGAGTTAAAGCATCTCGTTGTATGCGACTATGTCGCCGGCATGACAGACAGATATGCCGTAACAAAATACAGGGATATAAAGATCCCGTTCAGCTGGGACGTTTATTAGAAGAGTACGGAGCACGAAGCAATCCGTCTTTTAAAATGTTAAAATTTGTATTCAGAACGGAGCCGTTACCCAAAATGCGTTATTCCGAAGACACGGTACAAGCCGTGATTTCACAAAATGATATCGTTGACGTTGTGGGAATGTACGTTCATCTCACCAAAAAAGGGGCAAACTATTTTGGTCTTTGCCCTTTTCATGGCGAAAAAACAGCGTCGTTTTCGGTATCACCGAGAAAGCAGATGTATTATTGCTTCGGATGCCACAAGGGCGGGGGAGCGGCAACGTTCCTTATGGACTACGAAAACATTTCCTTTCCGGAGGCGATAGAACTGCTTGCCCAAAGAGTGGGCTATAAGCTCCCCGAAAGCACCTATTCCAATGAAGATGAACACGAGCAGTCCCTAAAAAAAGATTTATACCGAATAAACCGTGACGCCGCAAATTATTTTTATATGGCACGCAAAAGCCCACGCGGCGAAATCGCGGAAAACTATTTCAAAAAACGCGGGCTTAACGACGAAACGATCAAGCACTTTGCGCTCGGATATTCCTATGCGCACCGCTCGGATTTGTACGAATATTTAAAGAACAAGGGGTATTCCGACGAAACGATCAAAGAATCCGGACTTGTCACATTTTCCGAAAAAGGTGTGACCGACAAATTTTTTAATCGTGCGATGTTTCCGATTGTGGACGAGCGCGACAGGGTAATAGGCTTTGGCGGACGTGTTATGGGAGACGGCGAGCCAAAATACCTAAATTCGCCTGAAACCAGGATTTTTAACAAAGGGAGCAACCTTTACGCACTCAACTTTGCCAAAAAATCACGAAAGGATTATCTGATTCTTTGCGAAGGCTATATGGATGTGATTTCGCTGCACCGGGCGGGATTCACATGTGCCGTTGCCTCTCTCGGGACGGCACTTACCGACAAAAACGCGCTCAAAATTTCACGCTATGTAAAAAAGGTTTATTTGACCTATGATTCGGATGCGGCAGGTGTCAATGCGTCGCTTCGCGCGATTCCGTTACTTACGTCGCATGATGTGTCCGTCAAGGTAATAAGCACAAAGCCCTACAAGGACCCGGATGAATTTATAAGGGCACTCGGTGCCGAAGAATTTGAAAAACGTATCCAAAATGCCGAAAGCAGCTTTTTCTTTGAGATCGGCATAACGGAATCAAAATACAATTTAAACGATCCGGAAGAAAAAACAAGATTTTTGGAAAGCGTGGTAAAGCGTCTTTTGCAATTTGAAAACGGACTTACGCGCGATACCTATAAGGAAGCTTTTACACGCCGCTACAACAT
>CAVJHK010000110.1:0-2385 GCA_963649295.1 Lachnospiraceae bacterium
AAAGGATATGACAAGAATGATTGTGTCAAGTGCCATATAAAGCTTTGAAAAATAACTTTGATGCGACTTAATCATGCACCCTCCGATGAAATATGTATCATAACATATTATAATACCTTATCATTCGCAAAATTACAATAAAGAGTTTTGCCCATGCGTTTCCCGCTTACGCCCGGGTGGCTCACTTGCACACGGGTGCACATCAAAAGCGAAACGTTTACTGCCGCACAAAAATGATTTTTTTCGGTACAATAAGAAAATCCCCAAAGTACTTGCTTTGGGGATTTGATATCTTAATTTTTGTTGACGCATCACTTTTTTGACCGGCTTTGCGCTGTGGTTTCCTCGGGCTTTTGCATGAGCGTTACATCGATTGTCATTTCTGTCCACTTGCCGCCTGTCGAACGCTGCAGGGTAACAGAAATCGTTGTGCCGTATTTGTAGGAATTTACAAGACTCTTTAATTCTTCGCTTGTTGAAACTTCCTTGCCGTTTACCGCCGTAATGATATCGCCCGAATAAATTCCCGCTTCCGCTGCCGAACCGCCGTCAACAACGCTGTATACATAAACGCCCTCGGGCATTCCGTAAAGGGATGCGACATCGCTTGAAAGGGTCTTGATATTGATTCCGAGATAACCCTGTTCTTCTTCCGAAACTATTTCGCGGCTCATAAGCTCATCAAGAATGGGCGTTGCGATTGAAATCGGGATTGCAAAGCACATTCCTTCAACCGTTTCAGAAGAATATTTTGCGCAGTTGATGCCGATAACTTCGCCGTCAAGGTTGAACAGAGGTCCGCCGGAGTTGCCTTCGTTGATTGCGGCATCCGTCTGGAGAAGTGTAAGCGTAAGGCCTTCATATTCAACCGTTCTGTCTTTTGCGGAAAGATAACCGACTGTGACACTCTGTCCATAGCCGAGAGCATTGCCTATCGCAACAACCATCTCACCCACTTCCGCAGTATCGGAGTTGCCGAGCTTTGCAACAGTGATCTGATTAAGTGTGTCGCTTGTAAGTTCATCTATCGGAACCGAGATAATCGCAAGATCGTTGTCGGAATCCGTCGCTCTGACGGTTGCCTCAACCTCTGTATCATCGCAGAAGGTGATTGTAATCTTTGTTGCGTTTTCTACAACATGGTTGTTTGTGGCAATAAAGATTTCGGAATCGCCGATGCCTACAATAAATCCGGATCCGCCGCCCGTCGAGGTATATGACTGCGTGCGTCCCGTCCACATATTATAGGAACTTGTAACATATTCCATGCTTACGGAAACCGAGCAGCTCATGTTGTCCTTTACAACCTGCACAACCTTATCGGATGTGGTCTCGGAGGAGCTTACGGAATTTGTTACAGCCGTTTCACTTGTGCCGGACTGGGTTACGGTTTGCGCAATCTGAATTTTGTTTGCGCCGAGTGTCGTAACCGTATTGTCGGCTGCCGAGTCGATTTCGGTGACTCCGGCATCGGAATAAAGCTTCTTGCCGAGTGTGTTTTCCATAAGAGTGTTTACTCCGAAAAACGTACCCGCGATAAGTCCGAAGCAGGCCGCAAGTCCCACAAAGCGTGCAATCTTTTTGAAGACTTTTCTGTTTTTCTTTTTCTTTTCGAATTCCTTTGCGTGATACGTTGTATAATAATCATAATAAGGAGATCCTGAAGATGCTTTTTGATTATTGTTTCCGAAGTTTCCGGAATTTTCGGAGTTTTCGGGCCCTTCTGCGCTTTGGCTGTAAGAACTGCTTCTCCGGTTTTCATCGGTATATGCCGCATAAGGCGAAGATCCGATTTTTTCGGCTGCCGCCCTGATTTCCTCATCCGTCATGGGGCGGGATGCCGAGGTGCTTTCGTTTGCTTCTGCATTTGCCGTGGTTTCGGCATTATCCGTGTTCTGTGCATTTTCGGTGTTCCCATTTTCGATATTTACGTTTTCGATGTTTACGTTCTCGGTGTTTACGTTTTCGATATTTACATTTTCGGTATTTACGTTTTCGGTATTTACGTTTTCGCTATTTACTTTTTCACTTTCCGTCGTAACGCTTTCGTTATTTTGCGCATTTTCCTGTTTGCTGTTTTCAAACTCTGATTTGTCGTTTTCCATAACACATGTCCTTTCCATATCTTTATATATCCGGTGACGTTTTAATAAGATAAAATTACATTTTGAATTTTCTCTTATTTTCCCGTCACTTGTTTTTCTGTATGCCCCAAATATAACTTCCGTTTGTGTTCGATTTGTGATAAATTCAATTAAAAAGTGTGAAATCCGTGAGCTTTTAAGCATACGAATTTCACACAGGTTTTCAATTTTTTTAAATTGCTTGAATTTTTACGTATTTGCTTTTTACGTATTTGGATTTTTACGTATTTGGCATTTTACG
>CAVJHK010000111.1:0-2286 GCA_963649295.1 Lachnospiraceae bacterium
GGAGTGCACGAAATGCGAAAAAGCGTGAAAGAAACAAGCGTAAATACACAACGTATTCCGGTGAGTCAGATTATTAAAAAGAAGCTCACGCGCGAAAAAGTGCACAAATTCATTTTCGGAAGCCGTGAAAAGGACGGCGCGGGAAAACAGATTGTTGTTTATGCACTCCTTATATGTATAGGATTTATTTACCTTTATCCCATTTTTTATATGATAGCGACGTCGTTCATGAATACGGAAGATATTTTGGATTCTTCCGTAAAATGGATACCGAGCTCCTTTTACCTTGACAATTATAAGGCGGCGGCAAGCTCGATGGACTTTATTCCGAGCTTCCTAAAAGGAATAGTGATTGCGGGAGTGCCGACAATACTGAATGTGATAATCTGCATGATTGTCGGATACGGCTTTGCGAGATATGAGTTTAAGGGGAAGAAAATATTTTTGGGACTGCTTCTCATGACTTATATTTTGCCGAGTCAGGTCACGATGATACCGACATACGTTCATTTCAACAACCTGAAAATCCTCGGAACGCTCTGGACGTTCATACTTCCGGCGCTTTTCGGAAACGGCTTGAATTCGGCAATATTTATTCTTATATTTTATCAGTTTTTTAAGCAGGTGCCGAAGGTACTTATGGAAGCCGCATATATCGACGGAGCGGGGCATTTTAAGGCTTTCTTGAAAATTGCGATTCCGTCTGCGGGACCCGCAATTCTTACCGTTGCGCTTTTTTCGTTTGTATGGTACTGGAATGAGTCCTATCTTACGGAGCTTTATGTGCAGGGACTTTCAACCAAGAGCAACTGGACCAATCTCGTAATAAAGCTTAAGGATTTTGCGAGCAGGTCGTTCAGCGACAGAGTGGAAGTGGGCGATTCGGCGGTTTCGTTAAACGAATCCGTAAGAATGGCGGCAACGAATTTGAGCATATTGCCGCTCACGATAATGTATTTGATACTTCAAAAATATTTTGTTGAAAGTATTGACAGAACCGGTATTACCGGAGAATAAAAAAAGATCCTTTTGTTTTTGGCATGCTTTAGGGTGAAAGGCAGGCAAAAAACATCAAGATAAAAAAGTTACAAGGAGGAAATTAATGAAGAAAAAGGTTAAGATTTGGGCAAAAAGAGCATTGTCTCTTTTTCTCGCGTGCACAACCGTCTTAAGCCTTGCCGCATGCGGCAGTACCGGTAACGGTGAATCCGGCAAAAACAACGGCGGCAGTTCGGCAAACACCGGGGAGGTTGACGAAAACGGTGTCACAAAAGATGAGATCACGCTCACATTCTGGCACTACGAAGACGAAACGACAATCGACCTTATGGCAAAGGCTTTCATGGAAAAGTATCCCAATATCACGGTTGAATGCCGTGTAATCGAGGATATGAGTACGGACCTTACCGCAGCTGCGGCAGCAGGCACATTCCCGGATGTATTTGAGGGAACGGATTCGGATACGGCTTTGTCAAACCAGTATTGGCTTGATATTTCCGAATATTTTGACAACGATCCGGAAAACGAAAACCTTATGGCAACAATCAAGGAATACGGAATAGGCTGCTTCGATACGGACAGACGTTATGCGGTTCCCATGCTTTGCTGGCCGAGTGCCGTTTTCATCGATAGAACGGTTATCGAAAAATTAAATCTCGAAATGCCCCGTACGGACTGGACATGGGACGAGATGATAAGCCTTATCAAGGCCGCAACGGTTGATGACAGAACGGGCATGAAGTACTACGGACTCGGATATTACAACAGACTTGACTCGCTTTACGGAATTGCCGCAGTATCCAAGGATGTAAGAAGAATCAAGGGTGAGTTCGGATTTGACGGTGAAACGTTTGATTTGAGCTACTGGGCAATCGGCGAGCAGCAGTTCTCCGACCTCAAGCTTGCGGGATATGTTGCTCCTTCACAAAGCACACAGGCAATGGAAGACTGGTCCGGTGACTGGAACACATGGTTTGGCTTGACGGGTCACGTTGCGGTATTCTCCGAAGGACTTTGGTCTTATCAGAACATCTGGGGCGTTGAAGGCACACAGGAATCATACGGTATCGATATCGTACCTTATGTTACTCCCAACGTAATCGACGAAAAGGAACACAACGTTATCGCCAATATGTACATGGGCGGCGTTTCCACATCATGTAAGTATCCTTACGAGGCTTATCTTCTTCTTAAGTGGATGGGCTGGGGCGTTGAAGGATGGACAAAGAGACTTGAGATTTATTCCGATACATCGATTACAAATGCATCGGGCACACCTCTTAAGAA
>CAVJHK010000112.1:0-2153 GCA_963649295.1 Lachnospiraceae bacterium
GTCATAAAGAGCCTGTCAAAGTCTTACGGTGTGCCCGGATTACGGCTTGGAGTACTTGCAAGCGGAGATACGGATACAATTTTGCGAATCAAAAAGGATGTTTCCATATGGAATATCAATTCGTTTGCCGAATTTTATATGCAAATCGCAGGCAAATATCGTGAAGATTATGTTTTGGCTCTTGAAAAGTTCAAGCGCGAAAGAAAAAGGTTTATGTCGGAATTAAGTACGATGGAAGATTTACGCGTTATACCTTCGCAAAGCAATTATGTAATGGCGGAACTTTTAAACGGCCTTGATTCGGAAGAGTTAAAACGGAAAATGCTTATCGACGAAAAGATTTTTATTAAGACTCTCGATAAAAAAATCAAGAACGGGAAAAAGTATTTGAGAATCGCAATCAGAATCCGCGAAGACAATGAGCGCTTTGTTGAGGCCTTAAAGCGGGTGATTGCCGGAATATCGAAAAAAAATAATTAAAATTTGAAGGGTACAAAATGGTTGACTTAAATATAACTCTTCCGGACGGATTTTTGGATGAAGAGGTCAGATGCGGGTATACAATAACGTCCGAAATGAAAAAGGTTTGGGCGGTTCAGATTGACATGCTTTGTAAGCTTGATGCGGTTTGCAGGAGGCATAATTTAACATATTTTGCGGATTCGGGGACGTTAATCGGAGCAATAAGACACAAAGGATATATTCCTTGGGATGATGACATCGATGTTGTGATGATGAGAGAAGATTATGACCGATTGTTAAGACTTTCGGATGAATTTGAGTATCCTTTTTTTTTGCAGTCCAATTATACCGATAAAAATTTTCATCACGGATTTGCAAGGGTTAGGAATTCGGAGACAACGGAGTATATATCGAGTGATGTTAATACCGAATATAACAAAGGAATTTTTATTGATATATTTCCGCTTGATAATTTGCCGGACGACGAAAAAAAATATGAAACGTATAAAAAGGATATTTCAAGACAGTTGGAATTAATGGCAATTTCCTATTTTTCATACAAAACCTCAAATACAATAAAAGGATATATAAAAAGAATTTTGGCCTGCATCACAAGACTTATGATTCCGTATAAAACATCATTTAAAATATACGAGAAGCTGTGCGGAAGATACAGTAAGAAAAAAACAGAAAGAATAAGCTGGGTTGCGTTTAAATGCGGAGTGGAAGAGCAATATATATGGAGACGGGATTGGTTTGAAAGTTCCCGGCAGATGCCGTTTGAATTTATAAATGTTCCGGTTCCGAACGGATATGATGGGAGATTACGGAAAGAATACGGAGATTATATGGAAATGAAGCAGGAACCCTCCTCACATAAAACCATTTTTCTCTCGGCGGACATTCCTTATACGGAATATTGTAAAGAAAATAATTTGCAATAAACAGATAAAGAACAAACGTAGGATAAACTTTATTTACCTGTCGTAAGAGCATATAATTATGTCGAAAACAAGCTTTTAAATTTGCCGGATACATGTAATAACAAAAAGAAAAAGTCCGGAAGGCTTTTAAGAATCATTTAACATAGAGGAGAAATGCAAAATATGAACATTGCGGTTATTTTTGCGGGCGGCGTCGGCAAGAGAATGCACAGCAAAGAAAGACCAAAACAATTTCTTGAGATGTATAACAAACCGATTATTATACATACAATAGAACATTTTGAAAATCATCCGATGATTGATGCGATTGTGGTTGTCTGTGTGGAAGATTGGATCGATTATTGCAAATCGCTTCTATATAAGTTTCATATAGAAAAAGTAAAGACTATAGTTTCCGGTGGATCAACGGGACAATTGTCTATTTATAACGGTTTAAGGGCTGCAAAAGAAATTTCAAAAAAGGAGAAAAGTATAGTTTTGATTCATGACGGGGTAAGGCCGCTCATAAATGATAAACTGATTACGGACAATATTAACAGTGTAAAAGAAAACGGATCCGCAATTACGACAGCCGTTGTAAAGGAAACAATCCTGGTGATAAATGACAAAACGTCAATAATAGATTATGTTCCGAGCAGAAAAAATTCTCGTGTCGCAAGAGCTCCGCAGAGCTTTTGGCTTGACGACATATTGGAGGCACATGAAAAAACACTTAAAAAAGGAATTACGGATTGTATTGATTCATGT
>CAVJHK010000113.1:0-2145 GCA_963649295.1 Lachnospiraceae bacterium
AAAGGATATGACAAGAATGATTGTGTCAAGTGCCATATAAAGCTTTGAAAAATAATTTTGATGCGACTTAACCATGCGCCCTCCGATGAAATATGTATCATAACATATTATAATACCTTATCGGTCGCAAAAATACAAGAAAAATCCCCAAAGTGCCTGCTTTGGGGATTGATTTGATACTTATTTTAACAGATTACTTTTTTGACTGACCTTGTACGGCAGTATCCTCAGGCTTTTTCATGAGTGTGACATCGATTGTCATCTCGTTCCACCTGCCGCCCGATGAACGCTTTAATGTTACGGAAATCGTTGTGCCGTATTTGTAGGAATTTACAAGGCTCTTTAATTCTTCGCTGGTTGTGACTTCCTTGCCGTTGACTGCGGTAATGATATCACCGGAATAAATTCCCGCTTCTTCTGCCGAACCGCCTTCGACAACACTGTATACATAGACGCCCTCGGGCATGCCGTAGAGCGATGCGACGTCGCTTGACAATGTCTTGATGCTGATACCGAGATACCCCTGGTCTTCTTCGGAAACAATTTCACGGTTCATAAGCTCGTCAAGTATGGGTGTTGCGATTGAAATCGGGATTGCAAAGCACATTCCCTCAACCGTTTCGGACGAATACTTTGCGCAGTTGATACCTATGACTTCACCTTTTGAGTTGAAGAGCGGTCCGCCGGAGTTGCCCTCGTTGATCGCCGCATCCGTCTGGAGAAGTGTGAGTGTGAGGCCTTCGTATTCAACAGTTCTGTCTTTTGCCGAAAGATATCCGACGGTGACACTCTGTCCGTATCCGAGAGCATTGCCGATTGCGATAACCATTTCACCGACCTCCGCTGTGTCGGAACTTCCAAGTTTTGCTACGGTAATCCTGTTAAGTGTGTCATCGTTCAATTCCGAAATCGGAACGGAAATAATCGCAAGGTCGTTGGCTGCGTCGGTTGCGCGGACGGTTGCGTCCACTTCGGTGTCATCACAAAATGTGATCGTTATCTTTGTGGCATTTTCGACAACGTGGTTGTTGGTTGCAATAAATATTTCGGAATCACCGATGCCGACTATGAAGCCCGAACCGCCGCCCGTGGACGTATATGACTGTGTGCGTCCCGTCCACATGTTGTAGGAGCTTGTGACATATTCCATGCTGACGGAGACAGAACAGCTCATGTTTTCTTTTACAACGCCGACCACAATGTCTGACGTCGTTTGGGCTGTCGTCATGCTATCGGAAGACACAAGCGTATCGGTGGTGCCGGACAGTGTCTCCGCACGTGAAACCTGAACCTTGCCGGCGCCGATGGCAGAAGCGGTATTTTCGCCCGCCGACTCAATCTCTGTCACTCCGGCATCGGCATATAGCTTTTTGCCGAGAGTGTTTTGCATAAGCGTATTGACAAAGAAAAACGTTCCGCCCGCAATAAGCCCGAAGCATGCCGCAAGTCCGACAAAGGAAGCAAGCTTTTTGAGGAGCTTTTTGTTTTTCTTTTTCTTTTCGAACTCATGTGCGTGATAAGTCGTATAATAATCATAATACGGTGAGCCGGAGGATTTTTGAGTATTGCCCGTATTCCCTTTTGTATTATGGGAATCGTCATCTGCCCCCGGGTTCAGGTTTTTGCCGTATTCGCTTTCGCGGGTGTCTTTGTAGGCTTCATAGGGAGAAGAGCCTATTTTTGCTGCCGCTTCTCTGATTTCCGCGTCCGTCATGGGGCGGGATGTGAAATCCGCGTCTGTGTTTTCGGTATTTAACGTATTTTCTGAATTTATCGTATCCCGCGTGCATGCGGTATTCACGGATTCGGCATTTTGATTATTTGTTTCTGCCGCAGTATTTACGTTTTCCCGGTTGTTTTTTTGTTCGTTCTCTTGTCCGTTCTCTTGTTCGTTTTCTTGTTCGTTCTCTTGTTCGTTTTGCTGTTCGGTGTTTTCAAACTCAAATTTGTCATTTTCCATAACACATGTCCTTTCGTTATACTTATATGTTTGGCGGCGGTTTTTAAAAAACAAATTTTTGCATCGGATTTTCGATATATTATAAATTCGCATGCATTCTTAATTTCCCGTCACTTGTTTTTCTTTATGCCCAAAATATAACCTCCGTTTGTGTAGGATTTGTGACAAATCAAAATAAAAAGTGT
>CAVJHK010000114.1:0-2118 GCA_963649295.1 Lachnospiraceae bacterium
TTTCTCATCGAATCGCAAAGCTCCGACACCGTATCGGTTACCGAACTGGTTTCCTGTGAACGGGCGGAAAGATTTGCGATTTGATCGGTTGCTTCGTTTACAAGCAGAAGCAGATTTTTTGCTTCTGCATTGAGTGCGGAAACGGCATCTGTTATCTGTTCCTTGTTTGAAAGAGAACTCTTTGCGGCTTTGTCGGACGAAGAGGAGAGCTCCTTTATGTTTTCTGCAACGACCGCAAATCCGCGTCCGGCTTCTCCCGCACGAGCCGCTTCTATCGATGCGTTAAGCGCAAGGAGAGTTGTTTTGTTTGAAATTGCCGTGATGTCCTTGTTGTCCTTTTCGAGACGATTTAAGAGCGCAATTATGTTATTGAAGGAATTTGTAAAGTTATTGCAAAATACGTTTATTTCCGCAAGCTTTCGGCTTATCTGTTCCGCATAATCCGCCGTATGGTGATTGTTGTCCGACAGGTCTTCGAGTGCAGAGTCAAGCTTTACAAAGTCGGTATCGACATATTCAGACACGGCAATGCTTTTTTCTTCGTTGTACCAAATACAATTTTCCTTGACATTTGCCTTGCAATATATTGCACGTGCCATATCGCGGCAGGTATTGTATCCGCATGCAGAACAATTGATGGTGCGCGATTCGGGAGTTGTCTTAAGCATCGAATCAAATATTTCGTTATATTCGGTTTCTGACGGTTCTTTGACCGGAACCGATGCAGACTTGTTTGAATATCTTCTTATAAAATCGTTCAAATTTAAGTCTTTAAACTGCTCATTTAAAGCATCCAAGCGGTCTTTTGGCGTATTTAAATTTATGCTTGCTGCATTTTGTATTTTTGATTTTTTGATTTTGTTTAAGGCAAAGAGCACATCATCGTCACATGCCACTTCGCTTTCGGTTGCTGTGCCGTATAAACAGCCTTTGGAACAATTAAGCGCATCAACAAGTACGGGAAGCTCTTTGTTGTCTTTAACTCGTTTTGCATATTCTTTAAGATATTCATATGCGTGCTTTTCACCCTCGATTTGGCGCACAAGCACATCTTCTCCGAGAAACCAGTAAAGATTTTCTTTTAAACCTCCCGGCATCGGATATATTGCTCCGAACGAGCTTTCTGTTTCAACGGTTTCGTTTCCGGTCATAAGGTTGTTGTCACGCATGTATTTGATCAGGTGATCGTAGGTGACGTTGTATTCGATGTTGTGTTCTGTTTCTTTTGCATCAAATTCTTTTGATTTTGCGATGCAGGGACTTAAGAAAGCAAGACTGTCCGTTATGTGCTTATATTTTTTTACATATATTGCCGCACACATAGCCGGAGAGTGAATTGGCATAAGTTTTGTGAGGAGCGACGGAATATATTTTTCGATAAAATCGACAATTGCGGGGCAGGGCTGTGAAATTCCGCCCACAAAGTGATGTTCGTTTATATATTTAATATATGCCCAGGTTGTGATGTCGGCACCGAATCCGACTCCGATAAGATGATTTATGCCGAGTCGCTTTAATCCGCCGAGAATGCGGCCTGCATCTTTCGGATAATTTGCAAAAAATGCGGGTGCAACAAGGATAGAAATCTTTTTGCCGTGTTTTAAATCGTATAAGAATTTTTCCGTATCGTCTTCAAACGACCGCGCATCGTGACGGCAAGCGTCTATACACGAACCGCAGGCAACGCAATATTCGGGATTTACGGTGATTTTTTGCTTGTTTTCGTTTATTTCCGCTCTGTTTGCAAGCAGTGCCGGACATACCGAAATACAGCGGTGACATGCTATGCAATTGTTGTTTGTGGTTATAAGCTGTCTTGCTTCGTTCATAACGCTTCCCCCTAAAAAATAAACTCTGTAAATTGAGTGCTTGTAACGGATTATAAGCTTAAATATATACATAGGGCGTTTGATTTACAAGAATTTGAGGATAAATTTTATTTTTTTATAAGAAGATGTTTAAAATTAAAAATAAAAAGATTGATTTAATAAAAAAGGAAATTTAAAAAGGAACCCATTGAAAAAGGGACTCCTTTTTAAGGTTATTATTTTACGAAATTTGGATTGTGTCAAGTATTTTGTGTAAACGTTTTTATTTCCTGCTCCATGTTAGCGGTTA
>CAVJHK010000115.1:0-993 GCA_963649295.1 Lachnospiraceae bacterium
TTCACCGTTGTATGTACACATACAAACAGATATTGTCATAGTCCACCTCTGTGTACCGCAAAGTAATCAAAATATTTTTCCGAAACGGCTGTCTCCGCTATACCGTATATTCAAAAATCTCATCCTTCAGCCTTTTTGCACGCTCCCAGGCATACACTATGCCGTCGTCATCATGATAATATTTTTTGCAATTTACAAAATATTCCCAGGCCTTAACACACGGAATTCTCGTATTTGTATAATTACCGTTCATGATATTGATAAAATACATCACCTGCGGATTAATGCCTATTGATTTGCCGTCTTCCTTATTTTCGAGCGCATCCAGACTTTTATTTTCCTGTTCTATTTCCGTAATCGTATTTCCGTCATGCAATCTGTAATAATATTTGGCATCACTCACAAATACAGGCTCAGTCACCAAGCATGCCCTTAAAACAAAATCCCAGTCGTGCACATATTTATAATTACCGAATCCATGCAGTTCCTCATATAATTTTTTCGAAAAAAACATATTTCCGGTGCTGATTGCGGCATTTGAACGTGCCAGTACCATTGATACGGTCGGAATTTTTTCTGTCAGCTGCTGATACCTCGCTATTTTTTTGCCGCATCCCGTGTGAATGGCCTCGTCATATTGATTAACCACATTAACACCGCCAAAAGCAAATTCCGCATGGTTGTTTTCACATGCATCAATAAGAAGCTTCAGTCTGTTTTCCCCATAATAATCATCGGAATTTATAATTGTATAATATTCTCCCCCGGCCATATTAAGTCCCTCATTAATCGTAGCGACAGCTCCCTTATTCACTTCATGCCTAAGAAATACAATGCCTTTGTCAAATTTTGACGAAAAATATTTATCCTCAATCACTTTCTCAATAATTTTGCAGGTATTGTCACGTGATGCATCATCAATAATAATAAGCTGCATATGGGGAATATTTTGACCGGCCACCGATTCCAAACATTTTTTTTTATATTCCTCGT
>CAVJHK010000115.1:1003-1524 GCA_963649295.1 Lachnospiraceae bacterium
CTTTCATCCGGTTCCAAAACGGTTCCTTCGCCCCATTCGTTCCAGGCGTTAATAAACATCAAATCTTCACCGGGACGGTTTTGTCTTTCCGTATATCTTTTATTTGCATAAAGCCATTTTTTGTAGTATTCAAAAGAAAAATCTTCAAAAAGACAACCGTTTTTTCCCCTTCTTGGCGTATTGTCCCATTCCAGCATTGCAGTCCTGAAGTAGGTATAATATTGCGGTTCAAAGTTTGAAAAATAGTCGCACGCTTTCCTGTAATCGTTTACACGGCCGTGTTCCATATTAAATATCTGCCTTCTGTCATGCACCGCTCCCTTTTCAAACACTAAATGCGGAGGAAATTCCGTAAGCGAATCTATGGTATATCCGGACTTAAGTCTCTCTCTTGCATCCGGTGTTTTTCTTACGACCGATATATGGATTTTTTCTATTCCGTGTTCAGATGCAATTTTGCGGATTTTGTTTATGCTTTCCTCAGCATTCTTAATGTCGGCAAGGTTGTATATAAGCAAAAA
>CAVJHK010000115.1:1534-2101 GCA_963649295.1 Lachnospiraceae bacterium
GCTCCGTTTATCCTTATATATCGGGGATCGTTTAAATAGGGCAATAAATCCTCCACAAACCTGCGCTCCCAGTCGCGTTCATACTTCTGTTGAATAAGCACATCATTATTAAATCCGTCCCATGTCCGTGTCCAGTTTTCGTTTGCCCAGCATAAGCAAAACGGAAAGTCAAGCTCTTTGTTGTTTAAATGGCGGTTAACAGGCTTCTCAAGCAGCCTTTTTCCGTTGTCAAACCAATAATAATAGTAGCAAAATCCGGATAAGCCAAAAGCCCTCGCCATTTCTGTTTGCTTCATTTGTACCGCAAGTCCGTCTTTATCGCCCAGGTCATAATAACCGAGTTCTTTCCCCGGCACTCTCGGCTGATGATGTCCCACAAACAAAGGCTTTGCTTTTTTTACATTAGTCCACTCCGTAAAACCTTTTCCCCACCATTCGTTATTTTCGGGAATTTCATGAAATTGCGGAAGATAAAAAGCAATACACCTTATGTTATGCTCGTTCCATGCAGCCTTAACCGGTGTACTGAAATATAAAATCTTGGGTATTACGATAAAATTTTCAGCG
>CAVJHK010000116.1:0-2085 GCA_963649295.1 Lachnospiraceae bacterium
CATAAACAACGAATCCTTAAAAACGCTTGCTTTTTACATGAACACACTTACCGGTGCATCGTCGAATACAGTCTCCGGACAGGGAATTGCGGCTGCGGCATCACTTATTATGTTTTTGCCGAACTTAATACTTTTCTGCATACTTCAGAGACATGTCATGAATACGATGGCACATTCCGGAATAAAATAAAGGGAGACTTTGATGAACAGGAAAATAAAAAAAGTCATATGTATGTTTTTCGGTTTCCTCTTTGCGGTAGGTTTTCTCGGAGATATAAACACGGTTTATGCCGAAGCTCCTTACAAAACATATACCGTTGACGGAGACGGTGAGATAATCGAAACGCAGACGGCATATCTGCCTTATGGCTCAATAAACAAAATCGGCGATGAATTCATGAAGGCTCCCAAGGACTTTACGATTCTCGACGACGGATATATGTATATTCTTGACGGCGGCAACAAACGTGTGCTCGTTTCCGACATGGAGGGGAATTTTATAGCATCGTTCGGTGAAGACATTTTTGTGAATCCGAGAGGAATATTTGTTTCCGAAGATCACACGTGCTATGTTGCCGACCGTGACGCAAAAAGCATTTTTGTATTTGATGCGAATTATGAACTCACAAATACGTATACAAAGCCGACCGAGCCAATATATGGTGAAACGCTCGACTTTCTTCCCATTAAAATAGTTGCGAATTCGTCGGGTACGATGTATGTGATCTGCGAATCCAACACAAACGGTATTGTTGAAATAAGCCCGGTTGATGGCGGAACGTTTCTCGGATATTTCGGAACAAACAGTGTTTCGACAAATCTTTGGACGATTATGTGGCGTGCGATAATGACCGACGTTCAAAGAGCAAAATGGCTTTCAAATATGCCTTCAACTCCGGACAATCTGGCGATTGACGATAAGGGAATAATTTATACAGTTACGCGAGGAGAGGGTAAAGAAAGCTTAAAGCGCTTAAATATGGCAGGAAACAACATGACGGAGCCGGATACCAACGATGACGTCCCTGCGGCGGTTGCACCCGGAAATCATGACAATATCTATGTTGTTTCGCAGCAGGGATATATTTACGAATACAACAACGAGGGAAATCACCTTTTTGTGTTCGGCGGCAGCGACGACGGACTGCAGCGTGTGGGACTTACCGTAAAGGCGGTTGCGATTCAGGTTGACAAATACGACAGAATTTATGTTCTTGACGAGGACAAGGCCGAAATCCAGATATATGAGCCGACTGAGTTTACAAAAAATCTCCATAACGCACTTTATCTTTTCTCAAAAGGTCAATATGAGGCAAGCATTGAACCGCTTGCAACGGTTCTTTCGATGAACAACCTCTTTGACTATGCGAACATGGCAATGGGAAAAGCCATGTATAAGCAGGAAAATTATACGGAGGCGCTTCATTATTCCCGTCTTGCAAAAGACAAGGATACCTATTCCGACGCATATTGGGAAATCAGAAACGTATGGCTTAAAGCAAATCTCGCAACGGTTTTTGTAATACTTATAGCGCTTTTTGTGATATTTAAGCTTACAAAGTACTTTGACAAAAAATATGGCTTCCTTAATAAGCTGAGAGGCGCAATCGGCAAATTCCATGATTTAAAATACATAAAGCAGATGAGATATATGTTCTACTTTATGAAGCATCCGATTGAAGGCTGTTACGGAATAAAGAGACAGAAAAGAGTATCGGTATTAAGCGCAAATCTTCTCCTTGTAATCGGAACTGTAATATTTGTAATAAACAAATATTTCAGCGGATTTTTGACACGCGGCGCGGGAGTTAAGGACGGGCAATACAATTTATCTCAGGATATAGGAGTGGTGCTTTTGGGGCTCGTGTTAATCGTAAGCTGCAATTATCTTATGTGTACGATAAATGACGGCGAAGGAAAATTAAAAACGATTTATTGCTCGTTTATATACAGCTTTGCTCCATATATTGCGATTACGCCGTTTGTATTTTTGCTTTCGCATGTTGTGACCGACAACGAAATATTCTTTATCCAATTTGCGAATGTATGCATGTGGACATGGATAGGAGTTCTTTTGTTCATATC
>CAVJHK010000117.1:0-2050 GCA_963649295.1 Lachnospiraceae bacterium
GTGTCTTAACCATAAACTTTTTTGTCTGATTTAAAAGATTAAAATCAACCGCATCAATAATTTGATTTGTTTTATAAAAAGAATCTTTTCGCTCCTTTTCAAAAAAAACAAGCTGTTTTATACTCTCCTGTTTTCTTGATATATTGATTTCATTTTTTAATAAAAAATATTCATTTAATACGTCAGGCATTCCTCCGACCCACATATATTCACAAAAATCCGATATAAGCTCTTTATGAACCATATCCGGGATTTTTTTTTGCATTACCGAATGTGTCTTAATAATTTCCGCATACCACTCATTTCCGGATGCAACAAGAAATTCATCAAATTGCAGCGGAAACATTTTTAGAACAAAAATATCCCCTATTTTATATTCTTCTTTTATCCAATTATATTCGGAAACAAAAATCCATTTGCAATGATTGACAATTCCAAAATCCAGGATCTTCTTGTATATATCTGTTCTTTTATCCGTATCATCAAAAATTACAAAATTATTTTTTATTATATTTATGTCACATTCAAAATTTTTGATAAAAAAATCATTCAAATCAAAGTCTTCCGTACAGGATTTTAAAAGAATTTCCCGTGGCAATTTAAAATAAAAATACGAGTCAAAATTATTTTTTGCAAATGATTTGCATATATATGTTTTTCCCACTCCAAAAATACCGTACAAAAATAAAGGCTCTTTTTCTTCTTTATTCCATTTTTCAAGCATTTTCGTTATGTTTCTTTTCATATTTAATATAGACCTTTAAGAAGCTTCAAAAAATAATCGGGTTCTGCTGCCTCAAATTCAACGTATTTGCCGGTTGTCGGATGAATAAATCCGAGTGTTTTTGCATGCAGGGTTTGACCGGTTAAATTAAATTTTTTGTCTTCGTGCCCATATACCGCATCCCCAAGTAAAGGATGACCAAGATATGCCATATGCACTCTTATCTGATGCGTACGCCCGGTTTCAAGCTTACACTCGATATAAGAATATTTCCCTTTTAATTCTTCCAAAACTTTATAGTTGGTGATTGCATTTTTCCCGGCATTTACAACCGCCATTTTTTTTCGGTCTTTCGGATCACGACCGAGATAAGTTTCGATTCTGCCGATCTTTTCGCCAAAAATCCCGTTTGCGATCGCCGTATATTTTCTTGTTATCGAATGAACTTTTAATTGCTCTGCCAGAGATTTATGCGCAAAATCATTTTTACATGCAACGATTACACCTGTTGTGTCTTTGTCGATTCTGTGTACAATTCCCGGCCGCAGGATTCCGTTTATACCGGACAAAGAATTCTTACAGTGATACATAAGTGCATTTACAAGCGTCCCGGTGTAATGACCGCATGCGGGATGAACAACCATGCCTTTCGGCTTATTTACTACAATTATATCTCTATCCTCATACAAAATATCAAGCGGAATGTTTTCTGCCAAAATCTCCGGCGCTTCGGCATCAGGAAAACAAATTTCGACATTTTCACCAAAATCCGGCTTATAGCTTGCCTTAACTTTTTTACCCGAAACCAAAACAAAACCGCCATCAATTAAACGTTGAACAGCGGTTCTTGAATAATTACCGAAATTAATGGCAAGCAATTTGTCAATCCTTAAGTCGGTGTCTTCCGTATCAATTGTAAGTATCACTTTTTCCATCGTTACTATCCTTTTCGGATTTTGATTTTGTAATCTTAAAAAAGTCAAATTCAACGTCTTTGTAACGTGTCATAATAAATACAATCGTAATTACGGCAACGCATGTAATAAGACAATCCGCAAAGTTAAAAATGGGAAAATTGATAAGTTCAAAATACAAAAAATCGGTAACATATCCGAATACAATTCTGTCAATCGTATTTCCGAGTGCCCCCGCAATCATAATTATATTAAGTATCAAAAGCGGCTTAAAAAATTCTGTTTTGGGAATATGTACATACGTATAAACAAGCACAGCAAGAAGTATTACGGTCACAATAAGTAAGAATGAAATTTTTCCCTGTAATATTCCCCATACCGAGCCTCTGTTTTCGAGGTATTGAAGACAAAA
>CAVJHK010000118.1:0-2035 GCA_963649295.1 Lachnospiraceae bacterium
AAGCCTGAGCTTCTTTAACACCCGGAACCATCCATAAGGTGTGACGGAACATATCTCGATATTCCTTGGTAGAATAAGGATAACCGCTATCGGTATCTTCTCTAACCATTAAATCAAGGAATGCCTTAACGTCATTTTCATGTACAAATCTGCCCTCGACTGCCGTTTTAGGAAGTTCACGATTGCCGTTAGGTCCTTTGTACCAAACCTTGAAAAATTCTCTAAAATTAAAAGCCTTGGTATCGTATTCATCAGAAGCATATTTCTTAAGCTTTTCGCCTAAATCATAAGTGAAAATATGCATCTTCGGCAAGTCTGCATAAGGGTTATGGTCGCCATGATGAGTTAAATCCCATTCGATCTTTTTCTTTTGTTCCATAACATAATCCCAAGTGTAGACATTATCTTCTCCGAACTTATCAAGAAGATTAAACGGAGTACCTGAGAGTGCAAGCACCTTTGTATGGTCTTTTTTAAGTGCCTTAACCACATTATCGCCAAGCTCCGTTTGGGTTCCCTCATGAGCTTCGTCAATAACAATCAAATCCCAGGCAAGCTCAAACACGGCGTTGTTCTTATTATATTTACCGCCGACTTTTTCAGAGCCTCTTAAATCCTGAATTGACGCAAAATAAACAAAATATGTTCCGTTTTTATCAAGCTTACGTATTTTTAAATCGTTCTCAAGATCAATCTTTTCATCATATGTATAAGCAGAATCTTTTGTTTTTCGTACATAATTATATTCGTGCTCCGAATTGCCGGGAAAAAATATCTTTTTAAAATCCTCGCTCCATCCGTCATCAACAACCGGACGATGAGTTGCAATAATCACCCTGCGATATTGGCTGCGCCGAATAACTTCAAGAGCCGACAAGGTTTTGCCAAAACGCATTTTTGCATACCATAACATTTCATCGTCTTTCTTAAAGGTCTCCAAAGTTTTTTCAATAGCGTCTGTCTGTTCTTCTCTGAAATCGATTGTTTCCTGTGGAGTTTTTCTGATAACATCAGCCGCAGACAATGTTAATTTGCCATTTTTTACGGCTTTAATCGCCGCCTTTACCACTTCAAGCTCAGTCGCAAACCATTCTTCACCCGTAGCACCATTAGGCTGAACTTTATGCACGCCCGAGTTCATCAAAACCCTGTGAACATCTTTATCCTTAAAAGGAAAACTATAAACGCCTTCTGTTTTTTGGGCAAGTTCCGTATATTCAAGGTTATAATTCATACTTGCGGTCTTGGTATAGCTGTCAATACGTGTCTTGGCCGCCTGATTTAAAATACGGCAGTTTGGCACAAGCTCATTCGGCTTTATGTCGGTTTTGAGAGTTGCTTCGCCGACTTTGAGCATACCTTTGTGCGTTTCATATGGCATACTGAATACATATATCAACTTATAACTATAGGTTTGTTCAAATCTTTCCATGATTTACACCTGCTTTCAATATGTCAATGAACGAAATACTTTTATTAAGATTCGTCCAATCATATATACGGCAATAAATTCCGGTGTGGCTGAAAATATCATTTTTAATACATCCGGGGCACTGTGTAGTTTGCTGCTCCTCTTCCGTATCTTCAAAAAGCTGCATCTGATGATAAATTTCTTTTATTTCCCGGCAAGAATACGGTACCACACATTTAAGTCCGTCCATCTGCCAAATATTCCAGGCAATAATATTTGCCGCCTCTTCCAACAGAGAAATAGGAACTTTTTCATTAAATCGTGCCTCGTAATAATCCATATAGTCATATAACAAATTTTCCCGAGCAATCAGTACACTATCTCCCTGAAATTCATATCCGTAAACACTTTTTAATGCTTTAAATGACCAACTGAGCCACTCCTCTTTATCATCACAGTTTTCGTTAATGACACGCATTTTTCTGTCAAATAACCCGATACGTTCATTAATGGGAATCAATTTGCCCGTGGTTGTATCATATCTGCTTATAAGATACGGAGCCTCTCCACAAGTGATTTCCAATCGTTTGGCGTCTACATATTTATTCCATGTTTTCTTTCCGT